>PNOG01000006.1 GCA_013824685.1 Coprothermobacter sp.
GACGATTTGACACGTGATAGATTCGTCCTAAACTGCATTTGAAGAACCGGTATCTGGGTCGGAAGTCGAGTATCGATGAGACTTCAGCTGCCGATGCGAAAATGGTCCGCGCGGGGCAGAGGACGAGATGCGCTGGGAAGCCACGTGAGCAACGTGACAACTCAAGGGCGGGATTGTGTTATCTGCCGGCAGGTAGTTCAGCGTAGTCTGGTGCAACGTACAATGAAGTGCTAGGAGGACTGGAACCATGATAATAGCGCGCGTTGTTGGTTCGGCCGTTGCGACAGTCAAAGCAGACAAACTGTCTGCCCGAAAGCTCCTTGTCGTTCAAGAAGCGACAGTGCACGATGAACTGATGGACCGCACTCCGTTTGTCGCCGTGGACGCAGTAGGCGCGGGTGAGGGTGAGCTTGTCCTCGTCGCCGTTGGCAGTGGAGGCCGGTTCACGGCACTCACTGATGGAGCTCCTGCAGATGCGACGATCGTGGGGATCCTCGATTCTCTCGAGGTCGACGGTCGCGACACCTTCCACAAATCGTGATAGGTCTTAGGGCCACCTGTGTAGCAGGGAGTCGAGTCCATGCCTGAGAACGAGAAGCTGACAGCACTCGGCATGATCGAAACCAGGGGGCTTGTCGGCGCCATTGAAGCAGCTGACGTCATGGTCAAGTCAGCCAATGTACGCCTCATCGGCAAAGGATACTCTGGAGATGGTCTGGTTACTGTCGTCGTGCGTGGTGATGTGGGCGCCGTGAAGGCTGCCACCGACGCAGGAGCAGCAGCAGCCCGACGCGTGGGCGAGATCGTATCCATCCACGTGATTGCGCGCCCCGACAGAGACACCGACATGATCATCGGCAACATGAGCAGGAATCTTGGCCTGCCGGCCGGCGAGGGAGCGTCTCCCGCGCCGGGTGAGGTTTCTGTGCCCGTGGCACGTGAGGCAAAAGCAGCCCGGCTGTTGGAATCGAACGTACCGGTGGCTCCTGTGTTTTCGGACACCGCTTCTGACGCTGCGATTGGACTTGCTGAGGTACGACTCGCAACTCCTGTCATCCGGGTTCCAGAAATACCCATCGTAAGACCCCTCATTCCTGTCGGGCTTCCAGGCGTGCCTCCTGGGGTGACACGCGAGACGCCGGTGCGACGCCTGAATCTGAACACGGCGAGCGCCGAGCAGCTGGACACGTTGCCGGGCGTTGGCCCTGCACTGGCCGAACGCATCGTCGAGTTCCGTACACAGCAGGGGCTATTCAACTCGGTCGAGGAACTCAAGAAGGTCCAGGGGGCGAAAAGAACTCTTGTGACCTCGCTCAAAGACCACCTGTACGTCGACAAGAAGAACGCTCCCAGAAAGAACAGCCGGAAGTCGGAAAAGTAGCGGAGGCAGAGTAATGGCATCAGTCGAACTCATCAGCGTGGGAATAGATATCGGGACCACGACCACGCAGATTGTCATCTCGAAGTTGCTGGTCGCCGAGACAGCGACACTCAGCAGGATGCCGCAGGCAAGGTATGGCCCGGCCCGCAAGCCGAGAGCGCAAGTGGCCAAGAAGGACGTCTTGTATCAGAGTGCTGTCCACTTCACTCCCATCAACCACGACGGGCTCGTGGACGTTGATGAGCTCGAGAAGATCTTGTGGGCAGACTACAAGGAAGCAGGGTTCACGCCGGACCAGATCGACACCGGCGCCGTCATTATCACTGGGGAGGCAGCCAAGAGTCGGAACGCAGAGAGGGTCCTGAACATCGTGGCGCCGCTGGCAGGCGACTTCGTATCGACTGTCGCGGGTCCCAGCCTTGAAGCTCACCTTGCAGGGCGAGGGTCAGGCGCTGCCGCATGGACGTCCGAGCATTTTGCGTGGGGCACGAACGTCGACATCGGCGGTGGCACGACCAACATCGCGGTCTTTCACCAGGGAGACCTGATGGACACGGTGGTGCTTTCCATTGGTGGGCGCCATATCCAGGTCGATCAGGCGTCTGGTGTCGTCAAGCATATCACCAGGAGCGGCCAGAAGATGCTGAACCATCTCGACATCGGCCTGAAGGTGGGTGATGTTGCTTCCATGGAAGTGCTGCGGAAGGTAGCACGCCTGATGACCGACCTCATTGTCGAGGTGCTGTCCGGACAGGTGTCACAGATGGCGCGTGACCTTATGGAGACGGCTCCTTTGTCGCGTCCGGTCATCGACACGACGATCTTCTTCTCCGGCGGTGTGGCAGACTTCTTCTATGACACGAAGCCGATCAGGACGATCCAGGATGTTGCAGTATACGGCGACATCGGACCCCTGATGGGCGAGGAACTGCGGAATCATCCGCGCGTGAAGGAGTGGACTGTCCTCAAGCCTCTCCACACCGAGCGCGCCACCGTTATGGGTGCAAGCCACGAGACGATCACGTTGAGTGGCATGACCATATGGGTTGCCCCCAAGGAGCTGCCCATGCGTAATGTCCCGGTCGTCCGGCCGATGTTCGACGGCATTCCCGACGAGCAGGCGCTGACCAGGGCGATTTTGGACGGGTACAGTCGCTGGGACCTCGACCCTGCAAAGGATCGAGTCGCTCTCGCCGTCGACCTATCCGGAGTGGACTGCTATGACGACCTGAAGAAGCTGGGGCGCGGCATCGAGGCGTTTGCCAGCAAGCACATTTCGCCGAGTATTCCACTGATTCTGGTGACAGAGCGCGACCTGGGCAAGGCATTGGGACAGGTCGTAAGCGCCGGGTTACCCCAGTTCAAGGTGCTCTCGATCGATGAGGTCACGTTGACAGAAGGGGACTATATCGACATTGGTCAATCGATGCTGGGAGATCGTCTTGTTTCTCTTTCGGTGAAGACACTTATCTTCTCAATGTGACAAGGAGGAAACATGGCATTCCGTACCAAACTGTTCGGCATCACGTACGACTTCAAGGACGTCAAGGAAGTCCTGGCGAAGGCGAACGAACAGAAGTCCGGCGATGAAGCAGCGGGTGTTGCTGCCAAGAGTGTAGCGGAACGTATCGCGGCCAAGACTGTTCTGGCCGAGATCCCGATGTGGGTGCTGCGCGCCGAGCCGGTTGTTCCTTACGAAGACGACGAAATTACGCGTGCCATCGACGATGGTCTCGATCTCGTTGCCTACGAGAAGATCAAGAACAAAACCGCAGGTGAAATGCGGGCCTGGATCCTCGACGAGAACACGACGTCCGAGGACATCGCCGCCATCAGCAAGGGCCTCACCGGCGAAATGGCTGCGGCTGTTGCCAAGCTTTGCTCCAGCCTCGACCTGATTGTCGGTGGCAAGAAGATGCCGTGTGTCGTGCACAACGTGTGCACCATGGGTCTTCCTGGCCGCATGGGCGCGCGCCTTCAGCCCAACCATCCAACGGACGATCTCGACGCCATCCGGGCCGAAATCTATGATGGTCTTGCATTCGCCATCGGCGACCAGGTCATCGGCATCAACCCAGCCATCGACCAGGTCGAGAACCTTATGAAGATGTACGACATGATGTGGGACATCAAGCAGAAGTGGAACATCCCCGCATCCAACTGCATTCTCGGCCACGTGACCACCCAGATGGAGTGCCTGAAGAAGGGCGCCAAGGTCGGTCAGGTGTTCCAGAGCATCGCAGGGACCCAGGCAGCCCTCGAGTCCTTTGGTGTCGAGGTGGGTATGCTCGATGAGGCCAATGAGCTGGCAAAGAAGTTCTGCTACTCCGAAGGCCCCAACTATATGTACTTCGAGACAGGCGAGGGCACCGAGCTGTCCGCCTACGCCAACAACGATGCAGACCAGCTGACGCTCGAGGCCCGCAAGCATGCGCTTGCCCGCCGCTACAGCCCCATCGGCGTCAACTCCGTCGTCGGCTTCATCGGACCAGAATACCTGTACAACTCTGACGAGATTATGCGCGCAGGCATTGAAGACCACTTCTGCGGCAAGCTGCTGGGCATCCCGCTCGGGCTGGACAACTGCTACACCAACCACGTCCGTGCCGACCAGAACACCAACGAGTTCCTGATGGTCCTCGATGCTGTTGCAGGGTGCAATTACCACATGGGCGTTTCCATGGGAGACGATGTCATGCTGAGCTATCAGTGCGCGAGCTACCACGATACAGCTTCTCTCTGGAGCGCAATGGGCACTCGCCCGGCTCCCGAATGGGAGAAGTGGGCCGAGGAACTTGGACTGCTCAAGAATGGCAAGCTGACCGATAAGGCCGGCGATCCGTCGTTCTTCCTGAAGCGGTAGGAGAGGAGAGTAGAAATGGCTGCATACGAGCTGTATAAGGGTACACAGAAGCAGGCAGATATCGAGGCACGGCGCGCCGAAGGCGCCAAGTTCGGAGTCGAAGTGGAAGACGTTACCACTGTTGAGAAGCGCCATACTGTCGGCGTCGATCATCCTGTGGATCTCGAGGGCTGCAAGGCTCTCATGCATGCGACCGATCAACGCGTCTGCGTTGGCCGCAACGGCCCCCGTCCGAAGCTGAACACTTACTTCCAGATGAGAGCCGACCACGGTGCCACACAGGACTCTCTGAAGTACAGTGTTCCAGATGAGGTCATCAAGGCGCTGGGTCTCCTGCACGTCGGGGAGACCGCTACCAATGGCCTGCTCGAGACCTATCTTCGCCTGCCGCCGCTCGGCCGCAAGCTCAGCGACGAGGCGAAGGCCGTCGTGCTCGAGAAGTGCGTCAAGAACCCGACCGTCCAGTTCGTCGTCAGCAACGGCCTCAGTGGCTATGCCATCGAGCGCTATGCCGGTGACGTTCTCAAGAGCATGACCGACGGCCTCAAGGCTGCCGGTATCGCAGTTGGCACCTCGATCTACGTGAACCGCGCCCGCGTCGGCATCATGAACGATTTTGGCACTCTGTTGAATGCCGATGTGGTCGTCGTCCTGATCGGCGAGCGTCCTGGTCTCATCATCTCTGACGCTTTGTCCATCTACATGGGCTACAAGCCTCGCTGGGAGCCGCTCACGACTGATGGCAACCGCGACAACATCTGCATGATCTCGAAGAAGGGCAAGAACCCCATTGAAGCAGCCGCCGAAGCGGTCGCTCTCATCAAGGACTATCTGCAGTACAAGACCAGCGGCGTCGAACTCGCCACTGCGAAGAGAGGCTAAGTACAGTAGCAATCGCCGGCCTCCGGGAGCGACGTCACGATCCTGGAGCAAGACCTGGAGGCCGGTTGGTGGAATCCGTTGACGGGCCCGTGGCCAGCCATCGGACTGTCCCGGGAAACCGGAGAACGAGGTATCAAAAAGGAGTAGAATGACATGGCTCTAGAGATGGAACGGACCCTGAAGCCAGAAATCCTGTCGGTGCGGCTCATTGCCAATGTGCACCCCGACATGGCGAAGTCTCTGGAACTTCTCCCTGGGGAGAAGAGTCTGGCACTGTTCACCTGCAACATCGATGATCCGCTGTATATCGGCGGAGACGAAGCCACCAAGAAGGCAGATGTGCGTGTGGCGTACTGTCGTTCGCACTTTGCCGGCGGTTCGTATCCGTCAGGACCTCTGTCGGGCGAAGCCATGCTTCTGCTGGCCGCTCCGAACCCTGCCGAGGCGACTGCGGGAATCAACGCTGTCCTTGAGTTTGTCGACGCGCTGCGGTATTCGACGGTCACGCTTCCTGTCCAGGTTGCGCCGTTGATGGTCTGGCTGGCCTACACGATCTCGCGGTCTGGGACATACCTGTCCAAGGAAGCTGGAGTTGCCCCCGGGACTCCTATCGCATACATCACTGCACCGCCCCTTGAGGGCCACTATGCGATGGAGCGGTCCCTGAAGGCAGCCGACGTAGCAGTTGGCTCATTCACCAGGCTCAGTGAGACCAACTACCACGGTGCACTCCTGTATGGCACTCAGAGCGCCTGCCGCGCGGCTTGCCGTGCGTTCGACGAAGCAGTTCTGTCTGTGGCACGGGATCCGCTGGCTTTCCAGTAGAGTGTTCTGCGACTCGCACGACGTATTCCCTGATAGGCGCTCCGGTCTGATGCTGGATCGGGGCGGAGAACTGTAAGAGGAGGCAGAACATGCCCGAAGAACTCGACCGCGACCTGCTGTCTATTCAAGAAGCCAGGAATCTGGTCAAGCAGGCTCAGGTCGCACAGGAAGCATTTGTTCACTTCAACCAGTACCAGGTGGACGTCGTCTGTGCATCGATGGCCGAGGCTGCGTACGAGCAGGCTGAACGGCTCGGCCGCATGGCAGTCGAAGAGACGCACATGGGTGTTGCTGAACACAAGACCATCAAGAACCAGTTCGCCTCGCGCGACCTCTGGATGTCCATCAAGGACGTCCGGACCGAAGGTGTCATCAGACGCGATGAAGCCAACAAGATCATCGAGATTGCCTGGCCCTTTGGTGTCATAGCAGGCTTGGTCCCAACGACGAACCCGACATCTACCGTCATTTTCAAGTCCCTGATCGCCGTCAAGGCGCGCAATGCAATCGTGTTTGCTCCCCATCCCGGCGCCCCGAAGTGCTCGGCTGAGACTGCGCGCGTTCTGGCTGAGGCTGCCGAGGCAGCTGGAGCTCCCAAGGGTCTTATCAGCTGTATGACGTACGTCAGTATGGAAGGGACACAGGAACTGCTCAAGCAGAAAGCTGTCCGATTGATTATTGCAACCGGTGGCGAAGCCATGGTCGAGTATGCTCACAGTGTGGGCAAGCCGGCTCTTGGCGTCGGTCCCGGGAACGTCCCGGTCTATGTCGACCGTAGTGCAGACGTCGAAAAGGCGGCTCGCGACATCGTCAACAGCGTCAACTTCGACTACGCGGTCATCTGCGCCCATGAGGGAGCAGTCATTGCCGACACTCCGATTGCCGATCAGTTGGCGAAGGCCATGGAACGCAACGGGGCGTATTTTCTCACTGATGAACAAGCCGACAAGCTGGGCAAGGCCATGTTCCGCCCAAACGGACTCATGCAGTCCGACTTCGTCGGACGCTCCCCGCAGGTACTGGCCAGGCAGTCCGGCTTCGAGGTCCCTGACGAGGCCCGCATTCTGGTCGCCCGGCTCAAGGAAGTCGGTCCCAAGGTTCCGCTGTCACGCGAGAAGCTGGCCCCTGTGGTCGTCTTCTATGTCGAAGACGGGTGGCACTCTGGTTGTGAGGCTTGCATGGAGATGCTTGAGTTTGGCGGAAAAGGACACACCATGGGGCTCCACTGCACCGAGGAGGACATCATCATGCAGTTCGGGCTGCAGAAGCCCGCGTTTCGCATCATTGTCAATGGCTCCACGACCATGGGAGCGATCGGAGCCACAACGAACTTGCCACCATCGCTCACACTGGCGACCGGTGGCATGGGTGGCGGCATCAGCAGCGACAATATCACGGTCCATCACCTGATGAACGTGAAGCGCGTCGCGTATGAGGTGCGTCCGTTCAATCCCCCAATTGTGTATGACCGTAAACCGGTGACGGTGCCGGCAGCTCCTGCGTCGGCTCCGGCTGACAAGCAGTCGCCGTCGGACATTGAGAACCTGGTGCGCAAGGTCGTCCGCGAAGAACTGTCTCATAAAGGGTAATGGCCGTGCCTCAACCCTGGCAAAATGAACGGCGGAGGTCAACATGGCAGAGAAGATGATTGCTCTGGGACTGGTCGAAACCAAAGGACTGGTCGGCGCTATCGAGGCGGCTGACGTCATGGTCAAGGCGGCGAACGTGAAACTTGTCGGCGCAGAGTACAAGGAGATCGGTGGGGGCTACGTTACCGTCATGGTACGTGGCGACGTCGGGGCCGTCAAGGCTGCGACAGACGCAGGAGCTGCGGCAGCGCAGCGGGTCGGGACGCTTGTCTCGGTCCATGTGATTCCGCGTCCTGCCGGCGACACCGAGATGCTGGTGCCCAAGCCAGCTTCAGACGACACAACCTTGTAATGACCGCCGTGTTCACCACACTACAGTTAGAGAGGAGGCAGTGGTTCGGAAGGGCACGACATGGTCTTTGTGTTAGACGTTGTGGAAGAGTGATTGTATGCAGGTTCACCACAGCACCATACTCTAATTCTAAGGAAGGGGTGTAACAAATGGCTGCAATTAGCAAAACTGTACTTTGGATCATGAGTATCTTCGCAGTTCTCGGTGTCATCGACAGGATCATCAAGTACTGGGCTCCCGATGCCAAGATTCCCCTCATTGACGGATTCGGCGCAGAGATGGAGAACGGTTTCAACGCAATGGGCCCTCTGGCACTGGCCATGGTCGGAATCATCGCACTGACCCCCGTTCTTGCCGGCTGGCTGATGCCGGTTGTCGGTCCGGTCTTCACGGCTCTTGGCTCCAAGACTGCCATGTTTGCCGGCACGCTGCTGGCCATCGACATGGGCGCTACGCCTCTTGGACTTCAGCTTGCGAAGGCCGCCGGCGACCCTGAGTGGGTCGGCTACTTCGGCGGTCTGCTGCTTGGTTCCGTCTTCGGCGTCAACATCGTCTTCAACATTCCCGTCGGCCTTGGCATCATTAAGGCCAAGGACCGCAAGTACATGGGACTCGGCATCCTTGCCGGTATCATCATGGCGCCCTTTGGTGCCCTGCTGCAGAGCGTTCTGGCCGGCAACCCTTTCGGACCGTCTCTTACGTACCTTGTCCCGGTCTTCATCGTTGCCGCTCTGATCGCCGCCGGTCTTTTGTTTGCGCGTGAGGCAATGGTCAAGGGATTCATCATTTTTGGCAAGTTCATCAGCAGCTTCATCCTCGTCGGCCTCGGCCTCGTCATCTTCCAGACCCAGACCGGCGTCACGATTCTCCCTGGCATGGCCCCCACGTTCTCTCACTGGGATCCTGCAGCCGGCGCAATGGTTATGGAAGGTCTCGAAATCATCGGCGCCATCGCGCTTGCTCTTGCTGGTGCTTATCCGCTCGTCAAGTTCCTGACCACGGTTCTTGGTAAGCCACTTGGTGCCCTTGGCAAGATGCTCGGCATGGACAGCATCGGCGCAGCCGGTCTCGTGGCGACGCTGGCCAACAACATTCCCATGTGGGGCATGTTCAAGGATATGACCCCTCGTGGCAAAGTCATCAATGCTGCATTCCAGGTTGCTGCTGCATTCGCTCTTGCTGACCACCTTGGATTCACGGCCGCCAACGCGCCGCAGTTTATTGGACCGATGATCATCGGCAAGGTGTTCGCCGGTATCCTCGGTATCGTCATCGCTACGCTGGTTGCTCCCAAAGCAGACTATCGCGAACCAGAAGCGGCCTAAGACCTTATAGGAACGTGTCCGCCGCATCCGCACGTGCACGTGCGGATGCGGCAAGAACCAGGAGTTTCTTAATTTTCTCTTAGAGGAGAGTCATCTATGGCAGATCCAGGCATGATTGCACTTGGCATGATTGAAACCAAAGGACTGGTCGGAGCCATCGAAGCCGCCGATGCTATGGTCAAGGCGGCAAACGTCAAGCTGATCGGTCAGGAGCGAGTTGGCTCCGGGCTTGTTACGGTAATGGTGCGTGGTGACGTCGGAGCCGTCAAGGCTGCTACTGACGCTGGCGCAGCCGCCGCGCAGCGGGTCGGGGAGCTCGTTTCGGTTCACGTCATCCCTCGACCGGCCAGTGACACGGAGATGTTGCTGCCGAAACGACCGGCCGATGCTGAGTAGCTGGTGTCCAACCTCAGCCGGGTCGTCAGGCCTCAGACCATCACGCGTGATGGGAATGAGCTTGGCACTGCGGCCGATACATTAGGGAGGTAGAACTCGATATGGAGAAGCGCATCATTTCCAAGTTCGACATTGAAAACCTCAAGTCCAGTGGACAGACGGTCCTTCGGCTTGAGCCGGGAGACACCCTGACTCCATTGGCGCGCGACACCGCAATGGAGCTCGGCATCAAGATCCAGGACTCCCGCGAGCCCATCGTTCACGCCAGCGCACCTGTCCCTGTGGCGGCGCCCAGCGACGACAAGCTCGAGGCGATTGTCAAGGCTGTCCTCGAGCGTATGGGGACTGGCGCCCAGCCTCAGGTGTGCGCTCCGTGCGCAACGCCGAAGGCTTATGGCTCACGCCCTGGACAGCTGAAGTTTGCGAAACTGCCCAAGGACTGCGACATGCCCACGCTCGAGCTTCGCGACGCTGCTGGAGTCCTGCGGAATCCTCCAGAGATCGACTTCCGGCTTGTGGACGTGATCACCCTTGACGATGCCGCCAGTATCTCGGGTGGCTTCATGTCGTGGCACAAGGGCCCGGGCTTCAGCTGGACCCTGAACTACGACGAGATTGACTATGTTGTCGAAGGCCGCATGGAGATTACCTGCGAAGCAAAGACCATCTATGCAGATCCTGGTGACACGGTATTCATTCCCAAGGGTTCCTCGGTTCACTGGAATACGCCGACCTGGGTCAAAGTCTACTACGTTACGTTCCCGTCCAACTGGGCGGATCAGATCAGCATCTAGGCAGCGGGGTACGGTTTGCCGCGTGACATGAGACGGCCGAGGAGGGCGCCCCAAAGGCGCCCCGCGCCACGGCCGTCTCATAGCAGCGAGGCATAACGTGCAGGGAGGCGAGGGCTGGTTCGGAGAAGGTGAGCCAATCCTCGCTATGTTGAACGACACTGTCACAACCAATCGAAGCGAAAGGGGAACAGCATGAAGCAAGTCGCCAGGATCATCTCCGTCGTACTGCTTGTCGCACTGCTCGTCTCGTCGTTTGCCGGTGTTGCCATGGCAGCTGGCGTTCCGTCTGGAACGTATACCGGCTACACACCGTACAACTGGATCTACTCAGACTGGTTCATCAAGAAGTACGGCCCCACGCACCCAGTAGCCGTCTATGACTGGGACAACACGTGCATCTACAATGACATCATGGAAACGATGTTCCGCTTCCAGATGTTCAACCTGCAGTACGCGATGGACAAGGAAGCCTTCAACGCCATCATCCCCGAGGCTGCGGGCAAAACGCTCAAGGACACCAACGTCCTCAAACTGTCTGCCGACTACGGCAACGTTGTCCTCGCCGATCTTGCTGCCGACCTCGAAGCCGACTATGCCTTCCTGTACGACAACTACATCGGCGCGAAGAAGATGACGCTGGATGAGATCAAGGCCACGTCCGAGTACAAGGACTTCGTCGTCAAGCTGCCGTTCATGTATGACGGGCTGACTGACACTCCTGAGATCGCCGCCGAGTATTCTTACCCCTGGGTGTGCTTCCTCTGTGAAGGCATGACCAAGTCCGAAGTACAGAAACTAGCTGTCATTGCATTGAATGATGCGCTCGTTCGCAAGAGCGAGAAGATCACACTGAAAGCCCCGATGGATCTGACGCGGAAGGCCAGCGTCGCTTCATATACATACAAGGCAGGCATCCGCCTTGCACAGGGCATCATCGATATGATATCGAAGCAGCGGGCTACCGGCTGGGAGCTGTGGGTTGTCACGGCGTCGTTCGAGCCTGTCATCCAGGCAGTTGCAGCCATCAACGGATACGGCTTCCCCGAAGACCGGGTCATCGGCGTACGCCTCCAGACTGACGCCTCCGGAAAGTACCTCGCGAAGCTGAGCGAAGAGCCCGGCTACGAACTGACACAGCGCATGGGCAAGGCCACGGTCATCCGCAACTTCATCAAGAAGGC
The DNA here is from genome assembly GCA_013824685.1 of Coprothermobacter sp. NCBI lineage: Bacteria > Pseudomonadati > Coprothermobacterota > Coprothermobacteria > Coprothermobacterales > Coprothermobacteraceae > Coprothermobacter > Coprothermobacter sp. The sequence continues at coordinate 11,589 of PNOG01000006.1, forward strand.
GCCTCTGTTCGTCGCTGGGGACAGTGACGGCGACTTCGAGATGATGACACAGTTTCCAGAGACCAAGCTCATCTACCTTGTCAATCGCCTGAAGGGTGGCGACATCGGAACGCTGTACAAGGAGGCTCTTCCCGGCATGGCGAAGCCTGGCCGCGTTGTGCTTCTGCAGGGTCGCAACGAGAACACCGGGTTGTGGCGTCCGTTCCAGGAGACCATCAAACTTGGCAAGACCGCTCCAAGTCCGGTCGTACCGTAGGAAACGTACAGAGAAGGGCAGAAGCAGCACCTGCGTGGCGACCTCGAACGGTGAGGGCTACGGTAAACGACTGTCGACATAGAGTCTCAGGAGGAATACATGAATCTCACGACAACACTGCAAGGGCAGATGTACAGCTTCAAGTCCGTGAAGGATGTCCTTGCCAAGTCTGCAGAGAAGCGTTCGGGCGATGAGCTGATCGGCGTTGCCGCTCAGTCGGAGCGCGAGCGTATCGCCGCCAAGTGGGTGGTCGCGAATCTGACGCTGAAGGACATTTTCGAGAACCCCGTTCTGCCGTATGAGACGGACGAGGTCACGCGCGTTATCATCAACGACACGAACAAGGCTGTGTACAACAAGATCAAGGGATGGACCGTCGCCGATCTGCGCGGCTACCTGCTTGACCAGAAGACCACCAACGAGGACATCCAGCGCGTTCGTGTCGGTCTGACTTCCGAGATGATCTCGGCGGTCATCCGTCTCATGTCCGTCATGGACCTCGTCGTGGCGTCCAAGAAGATCTACAACGTGACGACAGCCAACACGACCATCGGTTTGCCCGGGACTCTGTCCTACCGCAACCAGCCAAACCATCCGACGGACGATATCGACGGCATCCGTGCCTCGATTCTCGACGGTCTGTCATATGGTGCCGGAGACGTAGTCATCGGCATCAACCCTGTCGACCCCACACCCGACACGCTCGTTCGCATCCTCGAGATGACGTATGAGCTCATCGAGAAGTGGCAGATCCCCACCCAGAACTCGGCACTGGGACACATTACTGGCCAGATGGAAGCTGCCAAGCGTGGCGCGCACATCGGCCTGTTCTTCCAGAGTATCGCAGGGTGCGAACCAGCCAACAAGGGCTTCGGCATCGACCTCAAGATGATGGAAGAGGCGTGGGCGCTGGCCCGTGAGTACTCCTTCTGCGCCGGCCCCAACGTCATGTACTTCGAGACCGGTCAGGGCTCCGAGATGTCCGTCGGCCTTGACTTCGGCTGCGACGAGCAGACGCTGGAGTCCCGAACGTACGGGTATGGCCGTCACTTCCGCCCGTTCTGCGTCAACAACGTCACAGGGTTCATCGGACCGGAGACCCATCTGGACACGTTCCAGATCGCCTATGGCACCCTTGAAGATCTGTTCGCCGGCAAGATGCATGGATTCCCAATGGGCATGGCTCCCTGCTATGTCAACCACGTCGACATGAACCACAACGGTCAGGAAATGGCCAACTTGCTGGCCGCAGCAGCCGGCGCTGTCTACTACATGGGTGTTCCCATGGGCGATGACGTCATGCTGAGCTACCAGGATACGACCAACCATGATGACGTCTCGATGCGCGAGATCTTCGACCGACGCCCGGCTCCTGAGTTTGAGCGCTGGATGGAACGGATGGGCCTGCTGAAGAATGGCAAGCTCACTGACAGAGCTGGCGACGCGTCCATCTTCTCGGCCGAGCCGTCTGACATTTTCCTCTGGTAGGCACAGGAGGCTACAATGGGTGAACTCAAAGAATTTGGACATCGCGAACTAGGCGTCAAGAACCCGTACAACCGTGAAGCACTGGAAGCCATGATGGAGGCTACTCCTGCGCGCATTGCCACTGGTCGCGTGGGTTCCAGGCCGCCTGTCGAGGCGTGGCTTTCATTCCGTCTGGACGAAGCTTCGGCGAAGGATGCCATCTGGTCTAGGATCTCGGACGAGTTCCTGACTGAGCACGGTGTCGGACTCCGCACGTCGACGATCTGCACCGACAAGCACGACTACCTTGGCCACCCGGAGAAGGGAGGCATCCTTACCAAGGAAGCAGAGGAAGCCATCCTTACCCACTGCACCAAGGGGGCACAGATTCAGGTGTTCATCAGCGAAGGACTATCGTCGTCTGCCGTCATGGAGAACCTGCCCGACCTTCTGCCGGCACTGAAGCACGGGTTCGAGACTGTCGGACTGACGTTCGGGACGCCATTCTACGTGGAAAACGGCCGCGTTCGCCTGCTGAACGACGTTTGCCGCGTCCTGCAGCCTGAAGTGGCGATCATGCTCATTGGTGAGCGGCCTGGCCTGGTGACGCAGACAAGCCTCAGCGCCTATATGGCCTACAAGGCCAAGATGACGGATACCGATGGCGAGAGGAACTGCATCTCCAACATCTATCGCCTGGGTCTCAACCCCATGGAAGCAGCAGCAGCCATCGTTGACATTGCCAAGCGCATGCTGGACCAGAAGGTCAGCGGCGTCGCACTGAAACTGTAGAACCAGGCACACTATGCTGCGGGCGAGTGCAGTTCGCCCCCAGGTTCCCGTGGGCCGTGGCCCCGGCGAGGAGACGCTGTATGCGAATTGTCACCGAAGCAGAACTACGAAGCAAGATACGCAGGCCGGAGGTAGGCATCATCCTGAGCTTCCCGGTCGGCACCCGCTTCTCTCCGTCTGCCACAGATTTCATCAAGCAGTGGCGCATGGAGATCCGTTTCGAAGAGTCGGCTGGAGAGAACGTTGCATGTGTCCCTCCTCGCCCACCTGCCTCGTTTACATAGGCAGGAGACTACGACAACACGATGCATCGACAGGCGGGAGTCACTTCGCTTGTGAGTGAGCCCGCCTGTCGAGCAGAAAAGAGGAGGTAATCCTATGAAACCGAATATTGGTGCCGGGGACAAAGGGACGACAGCCCTGCTGTTTGGGCGGCGCGTCTCCAAGGCAAGCCCCCAGCCTGAAGCATATGGAACCGTCGACGAGCTGAACTCAACTCTTGGCCTGGCGAAGTCTCTGTGCCGGCAGGAGTATTCCAGGGGGATCATCGACGACATCCAGAAGGATCTGGGCATTGTCGCAGCCGAGATTGCGACCGAACCAGAGCGCCATGCGGAGCTCGGCAAGCACGGCTGGATCGTGTCAGACGAGATGGTGAAGAAGCTGGAAGGGTATATCGAGGACATTGAGCACAAGGTCACGATGCCGAACAAGTTCATCATTCCGGGAGCCACCACGGGCGCGGCTGCCATCGACGTGGCCAGGGCGATTGTACGCCGGGCGGAACGACGCGTCGTCAGCCTCATGGAAACCGGCGATCTGCAGAATCAGAACGTGGCCGCATACCTCAACAGGGTGTCGGACGTTCTGTTCGCACTGGCGCGGTTCGAAGAGGCGGAAACGGTGGGTGGCGTATGAGCACGCTCTCAAAAGTCAAGGAGCGGAGGCTGGTCGTCCCCACGCTTGCCACGGAGGCCGGGAAGATCAACCCGAGGCTGCAAGAGGTGCTGGACGAGGCAGACCGTGTGATCCTCTACGAGGGAACAGCGGCGTCTCACGTCTCGTACAAGGGAGAGATGCATGTCGGTGTAGACCTCGGAACCGCGTATACCGTCCTGGTGGTCCTCGACGAGAGCATGACGCCCATCGCCGGCGCATATCAGTTTGCGCAGGTGGTCCGGGAAGGCGTCGTCTTCGACTATATTGGTGCAATCAGCATCGTCAAGAAGCTGAAGATACAGGTCGAGGAGAGGCTTGGCAGGAAGATAGAGTCTGCGGCGACCGCATATCCGCCGGGAGTTCCCCTGGCAGAGGTGAGGGCGACCGGGAACGTCCTGCGGGGCGCAGGAATCGAGTGCTCGCGCCTGGTCGACGAAGCGACCGCCGCAAGCACGGTCCTGCAGATCGACAGTGGTGTGGTTGTCGATGTAGGCGGCGGGACGACCAAGCTGGCCGTCATCGAGGACGGCAAGGTCGTGTATACTGCAGACGAGCCGACGGGAGGAACGCACTTCACGCTGGTCGTCGCCGGTGCGATGCACATCCCCTTCATGGATGCGGAGGCACTGAAAACCAATGCAGCAGAGCAGGCGACGCTGTTCCCCGCGGTGAAGGCGGTCATGGAGAAGGTTGCCACCATCGTTGCAAGGCATGTCACATCATACGGTCCGAAACGCATCTATCTATGCGGTGGTTCGGCCCGTTTCCCTGGGATGGCCCAGGTCATCGAGGACGTCACGGGGATCGAGACGGTCATCCCGGGCGAGCCGTTGTTTGTGACACCGATCGGCATCGCGATGAACAACGTCGCGGGAGAAATGGCACCGTTGAGATAGGGAGAGCCCAAGGCTGTTGATTTGTCTCCGAATGAATGGTATGACGTGAGCTCAGTGGGAGGTAGGGACAATGGTTGAGAAAGCGATTGGCTTCATTGAGACGGACAGCGTCGCGGCTGGGATCGAGGCAGCCGACGCGGCAGTCAAGACGGCTTCAGTCGAGCTCCTTGAGGCGCGTTCGATCTGTCCCGGGAAGTTCATGGTCCTGTTCCGTGGCGACACCAGCCAGGTCAGCAACGCCCTCCGCTCAGGCATCAAGACCGCAGGCGCTACCGTCGTCGACACCCTGTTCCTGCCAAACGCCCATCCGGCGATATTCACCGCCCTGGATCTCAGTTCGGAGACCACGAACGGGGCAGCCCTGGGCATCATCGAGACGGTGACTGCTGCGTCATGCATCGTGGCATCGGATGCCGCCGCGAAGGCCGCCGACGTCAACCTGCTGGAATTGCGTCTTGCCAATGGCCTTGGAGGCAAGAGCTTCCTGCTCATGGAGGGTGAGGTCGCCGACGTCGAAACTGCGGTCGCGGCTGGTTCTCTACGACCTACCGAAGACGGTCTGCTTGTCCGGAAGACTGTTATCACGCAGCTTGCCGGTCAGGTGAGGGAAAAGATCGTATGACTTCCGAGGAAATCATACAGCGCGTCCGGGCGGCCGGTGTCGTAGGTGCGGGTGGCGCAGGATTTCCGACGCACGTCAAGCTCGCTGCCAGGAACATTGACACCGTCATTGCCAATGGAGCTGAGTGCGAGCCAATGCTGCGGTGTGACCAGCAGCTCATGGCAGCTCATCCAGAGCTTGTCATCCGCGGGATGCGCCTGGTGATGCAGGCAGTTGGGGCCGGCCGTGGGTTGATCGCGGTCAAGGAGCACTATGCAAGTGCCGTGAAGGCCCTGCAGGCAGAGCTGGACCGCCAGAAGGACGCCGACGATGCACGGGCATGGCCAGTGAGCCTCTACATCATCGAGCGCAGTGTGTATCCGGCAGGTGACGAGTTCTGCCTGGTCTACGAGGTGACAGGGAGGCTCATTCCCGAGGCGGGGCTTCCTCTGAACGTCGGCTGTGTGGTGCAGAATGTCGGGACGCTTGCCAACATTGCGCTGGCCGTGGATGAAGGTGTTCCGGTGACCCACCGGTACGTGACCGTCAACGGTGAGGTCAAGTCACCCCGGACCATCAACGTGCCTCTTGGCATGTCGTTCGACAAGGTCATCGAATGTGCCGGCGGCTATACGCGCAGTGAAAGCGAGCTGAAGGTCGTGGTCGGAGGGCCTATGACGGGGCATATCGTGAAAGACCTGAAGGCGGAGACGATTGCCAAGACGACGGGAGGCATCCTGGTCCTCCCCACAGACAACGAGGTCGTCCGGTTCATGTCTCGATCCCTCGACCTGTGGACCAAACGAGGGAAGGCCAGCTGTGACCAGTGCCGTGACTGCACGGTCCTGTGCCCACGGCACCTGCTCGGCCATGATTTCAGCCCTCACGAGATCATGCGCGCAGGGGCCTATGGCATCAACGTTAAGAACAGCGTCCTGACGGGTGCAGTCATGTGCTGCGAATGCAGACTGTGTGAGGCGTACTCATGTCCGCTGGAGCTTTCGCCCATGCAGTTCTACCAGAAGATGAAGCGCGAACTGGCAGCCGCCGGGTGGAAGAACGAGGTGCACCACCGTGCTGATCTGTCGCCCGACGACTTCCGCGAGGGGCGCCTTGTGCCCACGGAGCGCCTTGTCGCCCGCCTCGGCGTCGGCACCTACCACACGTGGCCGGTCGCATGGGACGAGTCCGAGGTCCGCGCCGACCGTGTCGCCATCAGCCTCAAGCAGCACATCGGCGTGCCGGCTCAGCCAGTCGTCGTCGAGGGCGACATGGTGAGCATCGGCCAGCTCATCGCCGCTCCTCCGGAAGGGAAGCTGGGAGCCAGCATTCATGCCTCCATTGCCGGCAGGGTTTCCAGCGTAGGTGACAAGGAGATTGTCATCGAAGGTTGAAGGCCCGGAAAACGCCAGAGCTCTCTTGATAAGCAACCGCCCGACGGCGCAAGAAGCTGTCGGGCGGTTTTCTCGTTCGGAGGGAGCCTGCCTCGCGTCAGGAGTCTTTGGAGATCAGGTGAGCCTTGGCCACAGATCCTGCCACATTGACTGGATCTCGTGCCGAGCTGAACGGCGGCGAGTAGCATAGCTGCAGGTTGTCCAGATCACCCACGTGGGCGCCGAAATAGATTGCCGTCGCGATGATATCGATGCGCTTGGCGATCCCGTCACGTCCTGCAGCCTGTGCTCCAAGCACCCGGCCGTCAGACCCGTACAGGAGTTTCAGATGGATGGGGAAGGCGCCGGGATAGTACTCTGCATGGCTCATGGGATGGATCAGGATCGAGTTGAAGGGGATGTTCCTGCGCTGCAGCTGCGCGGAATTGGCCCCCGTCGAGGCGCAGGAAATGTCGAAGACCTTCAGAACCGAACTGCCTTGTGTTCCCGGATACTGCTCGCTCCAGCCACCACCGACTCCGGCAATGTTGGCAGCTGCAATGCGAGCCTGCTGATGAGCGGGACCGGCGAGCGGTATCGCCATTGCCGCTCCTGAGACGGTGTGCGTGACTTCGATGGCGTCGCCAACTGCATAGATGTCCGGGTCTGATGTCCGCAGGCTGGGTGAAACCGCAATACCTCCCGAATCGCCAATCGCGAGACCGGCGTCTCGTGCGATACGTGAGAGTGGGCGGACGCCGACGGCCACGACGACGAAATCCGCATCGATGCTACCCCCGCCCGCCAGGACAACTGTCTGTCCACCACCAGCGCGGGCACTGAAACGCTCAACATGCTGTCCCAGGCGAACGGAGATGCCATGTTTCTCCAGCTCTTGCTGAGTGTAGACTGCGATGTCCGGGTCCACAAAGGAGATCGTCTGGGCGGCCTCCTCGACGATCGTGGCGTTGAGCCCCCGTTTGCGCAGAGCTTCGGCCATCACACAGCCGACATAGCCACCCCCGAGGATGACGGCGGAACGCGCTCCACCTTGGACCAGTGCTGCGATCCTGTCCATATGCGGGATCGACCACATTGGTATGACGTTCTCTCCATCGATGCCGGGAATCTGGGGCCAGACAGGCTCTGCGCCCATGGCAAGGACGAGCTTGTCGTAGTGTTCAATACTCCGTGCGTCTGTAGCAGCGTTGTGGACAGTGATCGTGTGCGCAGAGGCATCGATGCCGACGACCTCGCTCTGGAGGCGGACATCGATGCCATGCTTGGAACGAAGGGAGTCGGCTGTCTCGACAAAGAGCGCAGATCGGTCCGCGATGGTTCCCTCAAGATAGTACAGCAGGCCGCAGTTTGCATAGGAGACGTACTGGCCGCGCTCGAACACGACAACTTCTACATCGGGACGCAGGCGGCGGAGACGCGTCGCGACGCTTGCCCCGCCCGCATTGCCTCCAACGATCAGCACTCTCATGGCATGATCCCTCCTGGTTGCTGTTTCCTACTGCTTCGGCTTTCGGGTGCGTTCCGTCCCAATGCCAAAGTAGCCCGTCAGCCCGACGACGAAGAGAACAGCGGCTGCAAACCACCGGATGAAGATGACTTCGTGTGTAGTGAACATAATCAGCCCCCAGACTATCGCCATAGCCATAAGGCCGAGGTTGAGGCGCCGGCTTCTACTCTTGCGCTCTGCCGGGGTCATAATATGTTTCTTCGAAGGTTCGGTTTTCATGATACTCCTTAGTGGATGGTGTCAATCCTGTGGGAAGTATACCACGGTACGCTGGTTCGGAAACTGTCCTCGTATTGCCAGCGGGTTCTGACCATGTCAGCGTCCGGCTGCCTGGGCCCCGCCGGTGAGCAGGTCGACCATAGCCGACGCATAGATGCGGGTGGCGACAAGCAGGTCATCCAGCTCGATGTACTCGTCTGGTCCGTGTTCGGTCGCGGGATGCCCCGAGAACTCCGGGCCGAATGACACCGCTTCCGGGATCAGACGAGCATAGGTGCCTCCTCCGATGCTGATGCAGCGTGGTGTGGCGTGTGTATGCTCATGGTATGCCTTTCCGAGAGTTGCGATGAGAGGAGACGAGGGGTCCACATAATGCGGGGGCGTGTCATCCAGGATGGTCAGGGCGGACGCCATGGCCGTGATGGACGGTCCGAGGACCGATAAGACCGACGTCCTCGACGAGGTGACAGGGTAGCGGATGTCGATGTCCAGCGTGCCGACGCCTCCTTCCCACGTGAGGACTCCCAGGTTGACAGTCAGGCTTCCAGACACGTCATCGTGGAGATCCACTCCCAACCCGTGACCTGTCCAGCCCGTCCCGACCGTGCGCGCAAGGAACTGCAGCATGGGAAGGCCTTCCAGAATGCCGGCGGTGTCCAGCACCATGAGGAGCTTTCCGATGGCGTTGTGCCCTTTTCCGGGTGTGGATGCGTGGGCCGGCGTGCCATCCACAGATACGTCGATACGGCCCTTGCCTGCCGTCGTCCTGACCGTGAACCCATCCTCCTCGTCGCACCCGTGGAGAACGTTGAGCAGGGCATCTGTCCCGTGTGGAGGAGTGGATATGACGGCCTCGGCGTGTGCCGGCACCGTATTTGTCCGGTTACCGCCTGTTGCGGACTGAAGCATACCGTTGGCGTCCTGGCTGCTGGACAGCCGGACCGCCAGGATGCCTTTCTCACTGTTGACGATCGGGAAGTCGCCGTCGGGACTGAACCCCGATGACGGCAGCGAGTGCCGACTGCGGTAGATCTCCATGTCCTGCCAGGCGCACTCCTCGTCGGTGCCGAACATGAGAAGGATTGCATTCTTCGGTTCCACCCCCGATGCAGCAAGTGCGGCGCGCGCTGCAGCGAGTGCGAAGACCGTTGCGACAGCCGGGCCCTTGTCGTCCACGGCTCCGCGACCGTAGAGACGCCCGTCCCGGATGGTCGCTGCAAATGGGGGCAAAGTCCATCCGTCGCCTGCGGGGACAACGTCGAGGTGGGTGAGCACGGCATACTCGGTGCCCGATGTGTTTCCAAACCGAGCCCTGCCGACGACGCCCTCGACGTTCTCACCGGGGAAGCCCATCCAGTTCGTGATGTCGAGCACGTAGCGGAGGGCTCGTGCGATGTCAACGCCGAAGGGAGCATCAGGGGAAACCGTGGCCGCGTCCTTGACCGACGGGATGGCCAGTGCGCCTGCTATCGCGGACATCATAGCCTTTTCGTGGTCGAGGAGGTAGTGCTCGATGGTTTCTTTCAAGGGCAGCTCCAGGTGAAAGATGGAACGTACTGTGTTAGCTTGGGTGCGGGGCGCAGGTCCCGCATGAAGCCGCGGCCTGCCTTGCATCTTCCTGCGTATTCAGCAGTGCGATGGCGCAAACGTTGACGATGTCTTCGGCGCTGCAGCCTCGTGAGAGATCGTTTGCCGACCTCGCCAGTCCCTGGGAAACCGGACCGACAGCCTCAGCTCCAGCAAGCCGCTGGACAAGCTTGTACCCGATGTTCGCGGCATTGAGCTCAGGGAAGATGAAGCAGTTTGCCTTCCCTGCAACAACGCTCCATGGAGCCTTCTGGCGCGCAACCGATGGGACAAGGGACGCATCGAACTGCAGTTCCCCATCAATGGCAAGATCCGGTCTCCTTGCCCGTACCAGCTTGGTTGCCTGTACGACCTTGTCCACCATTTCGTGCGAGGCAGAGCCTTTGGTGCTGAAGCTCAGCATGGCAACAGCAGGCTCGATGTTTGTCAGCTTCTGGAACGTCGAGGCGGTCGCAACGGCGATGTCGGCAAGCTGTTCAGCGGTAGGATCCGGGACGATGGCGCAGTCTCCGAACCCAAACAGCCGCCCGTCCGGCATGACCATCAGGAACATCGACGAGACGGTCTTGTTGCCGGGCGCGGTGCCGACGATCTGCAGGGCAGGACGCAGCATATCGCCCGTCGAGTGGACGGCGCCCGTGACCAGTGCATCCACTGCTCCTGTGGCGAGCATGCAGGTCGCGTGGTAGATAGGGTCCACAGCGAGCTGGGCAGCCTGCTCTGCTGTCATGCCCTTGGCTTTGCGCTTCTCGAGGATGAGAGCGGCGTAGTCATGGAGTCTGGGGGACGTCGACGGGTCAACGATCTCGATGCCCGCAAGGCTGACGCCATTGGACTCCGCGTGAGACCGAATGGAAGCGCCGTTGCCGACCAGGACCACACGGGCCATGTCCAGACGCACCATGATGGCCGCTGCCTGCTGATTGCGCTCCTCGTCACCCTCTGGCAACACAACGGTCTTGTGGAGTCTTGCCGCCCTGCTGCGAATCGACTCAAGGATGTTCATGCGACCTCCCGTAGGATATAGCAATTACCAATTCTAGCACTGAGCTGACTTCTGCCAAGACCCGGCACGACGACCATCCCTGGTCGAGCCTAGCCCAGCAGCAGGTTTGCGATGAGGACAAACAGCTGGCCCAGCAGGCAGGCGGCTCCCAGGACGTCACCGGTATAGCCCCCGATCTTGTGGCGCGCGGCGATACTCATCAACAACCCTGTCAGGACGGCCACGCCCATGGACACGGCCCAGCGCAGAGGGTCGAGGAAAGCCAGCGGCGCAGCCAGCACGGCACTTACGACGGTGGCCGAGTGCTCGTACGGCGACATGAGCGCCCCCAGGCCGCCCGGCTTGGCAGGCGGTGTCACCGCAAGGAGGACGTTCATGGCGAAGCGCCCGCACACGCTCATGAAGAGAAGCGACGTCGGCGCCGATGAACGAAAGGCCAGGTAGAACGCCAGGCAGTAGAAGAACGAGAAGAAAACGGCGAAGGGACCGGTGTCGCCCTTGGACATGATTTCCAGGCACTTCTCACGTCCCGCCTGATTGAGGAAGCCGTCGAACGTGTCGAGCAGCCCGTCGAAGTGGAAGAGGTCGAACACGTAGAACCCCACGACGATTGCCAGTACGGCGCCCAGATCGCCCGGGACGAACCGGCGCCCCGCCCAGTACAAGAGTCCGGCGACATAGCCGACCAGGGTGAAGTAGCGGGCGATGTGCTTGACGGTTCCCTTGCCGCCGAACGGCAGACGGCTGAGAAACGAGAAGGCAAGTCGCGGCTCATCCAGCACGGCAGGCCTCCCAGGTACGCAGGCTGGTCGTGAGGGCATCAAGGTCGAACACCTCAAAGGTCAGCAGGGTCTGGTCATTGACCCATGGCAGGATGACCGTGGCCGTCGCAGGGTCAAGCGCAAGATGGTCCTTTCCGCCCTGCACCCCCATCGCATGGACCTCGACGACGCGAGGCTTCCACTCGTCAGGGAAGCGCTTGCCAAGGAGGTGGTGCCCGACGTCGAACACCATGCGCTCGTAGGGCTCGACGACGTCCTTGAGGTTCTCGAGAGCGATCCGCTCGCCCCAGGCGTAGTCACTCCAGTGTGCCATCGGGTGCAGGACATAGTTCAGAGCTGGGAATCCGTGACTCTCAAAGAAGCGGTACGCATCCCATGCCTGTGCGGCGTCCGAGAACGGAAGGTGCACCGCGTACTGGAGGTCAAGCTTGAGCAGCTCAGGAAGCTCGCGTTCGAGCGTAGACCGTGTATCCTGGTCCCAGCTCGCCACCAGGAGTTCCTCATAGTCGACCAGCCCCTGTGCAAGGCGGGCGTTTTCCAGCCACGTGCCAGGGACCAGCCAGGAGGTGCACCCGATCATTTCAGGACGAGAGGCAGACCTGCGACCATGAAGATGACCTGGTCCGCGCGTTGTGCCAGAGCGGCGTTGAGTCGCCCGAGCTCTTCCACGTACAGCCGGGTCGATGCGTCCATCGGGATGATACCCATGCCGACCTCGTTGGTCACGAAGACCTCGTTGCCCGATACGGAGGCCAGCAGCTCATCCTTCATCGCCGTAAGGTCTCGCTGGTAGTGCATCAGGTTGCCGAGCCATGTCGTCATACAGTCGACAAGCACCACGTCATAGGATGCGCAGCGGCGAAGGACGGTGGGGACTTCGACAGGCTCTTCAATGGTCTCGAACAGCGACCCGCGCTCTTCCCTGTGTCGCTTGATCCGGGCGCGCATCTCGTCGTCGAATGGTTCGGCGGTCGCGACGAATGCCCGGCGCGTGCCGCGCTCGAGCGCGATACGCATCGCGTACGTGCTCTTGCCAGACCTCTCGCCGCCAGTGATGAGGATCATTGCTCAGACCCGGTGATGATGGGGCTCACGGATCGCGCGGCCCTGCATCATGGCCATGTTCGCGGCAATCCCTTCACGGAGCCAGAAGCTGCTCTCTGGTTTGGTGAGAACGTCAAGCCCGTTCTGAACGTCTTCTCTGAGCATTGTACTTCCTCCGGGAACGCGAATTTCTTGTCCGGCCGCTTGCGGTGAGGGTACGGTCTCCCGCAGAAGCCACCGGTTGCATCCGCTTCTGAGGGCGGACCGCACTTCGAGTGCCCGAAAAGCAGGCCCGGATACAGGACTGGTCATGACTGGTCATCATTGCGTGGACACATCTCCAGTATATGAGTTTCCCGCTGCCGTCAACGCGGCGCGTTGCTTGTAACAGGGTGTAACAGGGGACAGCCGTAGTTGTTGTAACATGCTGCAACAGGGACAGGGCTGGATTCCCGCCTGCGCGGGAATGACGGACGATGTAGTCTGTATGAGTTGACGCGGCGGCTGCACCCGCAGACAGGGCAAGAATCGATACGGTTGGCACGTACCTGTGATATACTCACAATCACACAAGCCAGCGAGTCTCAGGGGGAACCATGAGGATTGTCATGACCAATCAGAAGGGCGGTGTCGGCAAGACCACACTCGCGTTTCATCTTGCGACGCTGTTTGCCGCCGACGGCAACAGCGTTCTGGCGCTCGACCTTGACCCACAGGCCAACCTGACCAGCTGCTTCCTGCGGTCTGACCTGCCACCGGACAACAACGTTGCCCTGCTGTTCCAGGGAGGCTTCCCGCGTCCACTGACGGTAGGCGACCATCTGGACCTGGTGGGAACAGACGGCAGCCTGAGCAAGTATGAAGACCACGACGCCTCCGACCACCTCGAGTTGATAGGCTCATGGCTTGATGCCGGCGATGCACATGATGTCGTCGTCATGGACACGCCGCCTGCCATGGGGTTGTTCACCAGGGGGGCACTTCTTGCGGGCGATTTCGCCATCATACCGGCCGACGTGTCCTGGTTTGCGCTGAAGGGGCTGGCGGACCTCATCGCGTCCATCGAGCAGCTGCGGTCCAGCCACAACGCCGGCATCAGGCCTCTCGGGATCGTCCTGAACAATATCCAGGAGCGTCAGTCGTTTGCTCAGGAGACGTGGGCGAAGCTCGACGATCTCTATGGGCATCTGCTGTTCAAGACCACAATTCCCGAGTCTGTCCGGGTCAGGGAGGCGATCAGCCAGGGCATCCCGGTGACGCGGCTTGACGCCAAGGGCAAGGCAGCCTCGGCCTATCGGCAGCTCTACAACGAGATCGTTGCGAGACTGGAGCAGTCCAGAGGTCTCTAGTGTCGCTTGTTCACCTGTCTATTTGCTCCGACGACCAGGAGATGGGCGATGAGGCCGACCGCCCCGGCGAGCAGGAGTGACACACCGACGACCAGCATGAAGAAACGAGCCGCGAACAATGAGCTGCCATTGGGAGCACCTCTTCCGAGCAGCAGCCCTGTCAGCAGCAGGACGCCGCCGGTCACAGCAAGCGCGACTGCGAGGCGGAACTTGCCGCGTGTCGTCGCTTCAAGTTCAACGCGTTTCTCGTGAGGTGCCTTGTGTCCAGCTTTTCTCTTGGTGCTCATTGGAATCCTCCATGCATGCGGATAGAGATGTGGCATAATCCAGGACGTTCAGCGTCCTATTCTCCGGCGAGAACGGTTCGCTGTCAATGGACCGTTCGCGCCGGCTCGATCAGGTGGGGCATCAGTCGCACAGGAGGTTCGTGATGAGGAAGTTGCTGGCAGCAGGCTGTCTCGTGTTGCTCGTCGCAGTTGCGGTGACCGGTTGTCGTGTGGTCCCCCCGCCCCAGGTGGACGCGAAGGTGTACTTCGTCAGGCCGACATCGCAAGACATCGAGCTTGTCGCGGTGTCACGGCGTGTCTCGGGCGAGATCCCTCTGGCTGAGGCTGTTCTGCGAGAGCTCCTCAAGGGTCCGACGGCGGCAGAGCGGCGGGAGGGGCTGACATCGCTGATCCCGGAAGGGGCAGCACTCCGGTCCGTGTCTGTCAGCGATTCAGGCGTCGCATGGGCCGATTTCAGTGAGGGACTGCAGCAGGGTGTAGGTGGTTCCATGCGTGTCATGGGCATTCGGCAGCAGATCGAGGGAACACTCATGTGGATATCGGGCATCACATCAGTTATACTATCTGTCGAAGGCCAGACGGAGGGGGTTCTGCAGCCCTGAAGCCAGGCAGGATGTCCGCCGTATCTCGGCTGTTGCTGTGCGCAGCCGGCGCAGGGGGAACAAGCACTCAAGGCACTGGAGGAATGCAATGCAAAGAGTAGTCTACTTGGACAACGCAGCCACCACGCCGGTCGATCCGGCTGTTCTTGAGGAGATGAAGCCGTTCTTCACTGAGCGCTTTGCGAACCCGATGACGTACACGCACTCGTCGTCCGGCGACGTTGCCCATGTGGCGGTCGAGGAAGCGCGCGTGCGTGTCGCGTCTCTTATCGGCTCGAAGCCCGAGCAGGTCGTGTTCACGAGTGGCGGAACGGAGTCAGACAACTGGGTGCTCAAGGGAACAGTGGAGAGGGCTTCACGCGAGCGGTTGCACAAGCCCGGGCACCTGGTGACGGCGGAGTTCGAGCACCACGCCATCCTGCACAGCGCCCTGGCACTGCAGCGCCAGGGGTATGAGGTCACCTTCGTCAAGGTCGGACGCAGCGGTATCGTGGACCCCGACGACGTGCGCCGCGCCATGCGCCCAACGACCGTGCTGGTGTCGATCATGCACGCAAACAATGAGATTGGAACGGTCCAGCCCATCGCCGACATCGCGCGCGTGGCTCATGATTGCGGAGCTCTCATGCACACCGACGCCGTCCAGACGATTGCGCATATCCCCGTCGATGTGAACGCCCTGGGGGTCGATTTCCTGAGTGTCTCTGCACACAAGTTCAACGGACCCAAGGGTGCAGGCGTCCTGTTCGTTCGTGACCAGGCTGCACTGTATCCGTTCATCGACGGAGGCGGACAGGAGTGGGGATTGCGCGGGTCAACCCACAACGTTCCCGGTATCGTCGGGATCGGCAAGGCGGCGCAGTTGGGCAAGGAACGACTGTCGGGAGAGCTCAAGCGTCTGACGGCGCTGCGGAACATGCTGTTTGACAAGCTTTCGGCGCGCATCGACAGAATCGTCGTGAACGGTGACATGAAGCAGCGTGTGCCACAGAACCTCAATATCCGTATCGAGGGGATCGACAACGAGCCACTGCTCCTTGCCATGAACGAGGCCGGCATCATCGCAGCGGGCGGTTCGGCGTGCAACGCCCAGGAAACGCTGGCATCGCATGTGCTGACGTCTATTGGTTGTGACCTGAAGGAAGCGAAGTCGTCGATACGCCTCTCGTTTGGGTATGCAACGACGGAGAAGGACGTCGACTATGCCGCAGACGTCATTCCCGGTCTCGTCAGGTTCCTGCGCTCGATGGCGTGAGGGTCTGTGGACAAGTACAGTCGTGCGACGATCCGGGAGTTCATGAGCCCGGGCAACATCGGACACATCGACAACCCCTCGGGTACAGGGCACATCACCGACAACGCGGACGCCGTCGAACTGACGTTCTTCATCAGTATTGACGCGGGCCGCATCACGGATGCCAAATACCGGATAGCAGGGTGTACGGCCCTTATCGCCACGCTTTCTGTTCTCAGCAAGGAACTGCCGGGCAAGACCATTGACGAGGCTCTAACATTCGACATGTCGTATCTGTCGGGCCTGCTGGACGGCTTGCCCGAATCCAAGTGGCGTTGTGCCGGGTATGCCGTTCAGGCACTGCACCTGGCGATCGAAGACTACCAGAGCAAGGGTGGGGCAACAGCTGGCTGAACGGAGAGCTGCCGCTCCTCCAGGAACGGGCGCATGAAGGTTGTCGTGGAAGAAGTCGTCACCAGGCGAGGGCTCCGGGAATTCGTCGAGTTCCCATACCGTCTGTACCGTGGGCACCATGCCTGGGTACCGGTCCTCCGTTCAGAGATGATGGCGATTGTCACCGGGCGCGCCGGCTTTGTCCTGAAGGATAACCCGCACGCGTTCTTTGTCACACGCGACGAGAAGGGTCGGGTTGCCGGCCGCATAGCGGTCCTGGTCGACACGAAGCTCAGCGCGGCCAAGGGTGTGCACTACGGCGCCTTCACGCTGTTTGACGTGGTCGACGATTGGGACCAGGCCAAAGCCTTACTCGATGCCGGCACGGGCTGGCTGCGGAGTCGAGGAACGCACGTCGTGAAGGGGCCGGTCTCGCCGACCAACGGTGATGACTATCACGGCATGCTGGCCATGAACTTCGACGACCCCCCGATGATGTATACCAACTATAATCACGCCTACTACAACATGTTCATGGAGCGCTACGGCTTCACTGTGGACATCCGGCTGGGGGCCTGGCGCTTTGACGTGCGCACGGTGAGCGAATACCGCGAAAAGCTCGTGCAGAAGGTCATGGCGCGCTACCACTACCACGTCGACAACGCGGACATGGGCAACCTGGAGGGAACCGCCCGCGACATCAAGTGCATCCTGGACGAGGCGATACCTGTGGAGTGGGCTGATCTGACACCTCCTTCCATCGAGGACGTGCGCATTATGGTGCGCGACATGAAGAAGTTCGTGCGACCCGAAATGGTTGCAATCGCCAGGATGGATGAGGGACGCCCGATCGGGCTGGTCGCCTCGTGCGCAGACTACAATCAGGTGTTCCGACGCATGAACGGACGGCTGTTTCCTCTTGGGTGGCTGACGTTCCTCCTGTATCGCAATCGGATCGACGCCGGGCGTGCGCTGGTGATGTTCGTCGTTCCCGACTATCGGTCGAGGGGCGTGCCTGCGGCAATGTTCTCCAAGCTGTTCACCTGGGGGCGTGCGCACGGCTACCGCGTGGCCGAGGGGTCGCTGCTCGGCGAGGAAAATGTGCGTAGCTGGCGCGAGATTGAAGGAGCAGGCGGCATCCGCTACAAGACCTGGTATCTCTACCAGATGGCTCTGGACGCCAAGGATTCATGATACCGTCACGAGGAGAGGTTGACGCGGAGTCCTGTCGGGACAGAATAAAAGTATGACTATCGTAGCGATGACTACCTGCACCTGTGAAACGCAGCATACCGAGGGGCGTCGCTAGTCGCATATCTTGACACTGAACATGCGAAGCCTCCCGGAGACGGGAGGCTTTCTGTTTACTGCGAGCATGCAGAGAAGGAGAACGAATGGTGATAACACTGGTACCCGTGAATGCGCTGAGGCAACACGAGCAGATTCTGAACGAGAACCTGATGAGAATCCAGCGCGATCTGGTGCGGGACGGCATGATCAAGGACCCCATCATCGTGGACCAGCGCACCATGGTGATTCTGGACGGCCATCACCGCTACAACGCTCTCAAGCGCATGGGATACAAGTACGTGCCCGTCTATTTCGTCGACTACAGCAGTGACCATATAGCAGTCGCTGCCTGGAGAGCCGGAGAG
The DNA here is from genome assembly GCA_013824685.1 of Coprothermobacter sp. NCBI lineage: Bacteria > Pseudomonadati > Coprothermobacterota > Coprothermobacteria > Coprothermobacterales > Coprothermobacteraceae > Coprothermobacter > Coprothermobacter sp. Next base: position 29,599 of record PNOG01000006.1, read on the forward strand.
CATGTCACGAAGGCAGAGGTCATGCGAGCAGGCCTCACCGGGGACCTCATGCCTGCCAAGACCTCGCGTCACGTCCTTCCGGACAGACCCCATGGCGTCAACGTACCTCTCGCGGTACTAAAGGAGAAATCACATGACAACAAATTCCATCCTTGATCTGATCGGCAACACACCGGTCGTTGAGCTTCGGCACTTCAGCACAAATCCCGGGGTTCGCATCCTGGCGAAGCTGGAGGGCAACAACCCCGGGGGATCGGTCAAAGACCGCCCCGTCCTCATGATGTTCCGGGATGCCGAGGAACGAGGGGTGCTGAAGCCCGGCGCTCAGCTGCTGGAGGCCACCAGCGGGAACACCGGGATTGCCATGGCGATGATCGCGGCTCTGCGTGGCTACAGGTTCCGTGCCGTCATGGCCGAGAGCGCGAGCATCGAACGGCGGAAGGTCATGAAGATGTTTGGCACGGATATCGTGCTCACCGACGCTGCCGGCGGCACGAACCTGGCCATCAAGACTGCACAGCAGATGCTGGCGGAGGACCCGTCATGGGTCAACCTGAACCAGTTCGAGAACAGCGCCAACCCTCGTTCGCACGAGGAGACGACTGGCCCTGAGATCCTGCGGGACGTTCCTGACGTGACGCATGTGGTCGCAGGCATGGGGACGGGTGGCACATTGACTGGACTGTCTGCCTTCATGCACAGGCAGGCGCCACAGGTGAAGGTTGTCGGGGTCGAACCGATTGCCGGCAGCAAGATCCAGGGACTGCGCAACATGGCGGCCTACACACCCGGGATCTTCAGCTTCGACAACCTGGACGTAACACTGCGGATGACCGAGGATGCCCCCGCTTTCGGCATCGCGCGCGAGATCTACCGCAAGGAGGGCATCAATGTTGGCATCTCGTGCGGAGCGGCCCTCTGGGGAGCCATGGAACTGGCCCGCACGCTGGAGAGCGGCGTGATCGTGGTGATCTTCCCCGACCGTGGCGATCGCTACGCCAGCACGGCGCTCTTCGAGTAGTAGTGACACACTGAGTCGATGATGAACGAAAAAGGCCTCCGACTGCTACGGAGGCCTTTTCCATCTCTGGGAAGGAAGTTGGTGTGGAGTCCGTTTCACCACCTCTAGTACGCGGATGCCGGCGTGAACGTTCACCCCATTCTTCACAGTGAATTCACCCGCGACGCGCCTTGGTTGGCCAGACTAAGAACTACTTGTAACTTCCGGCTTAAGACCGACAAAAACGCTTATACTTGGCCATGGTTTCCTGATTAGAAAGGAGGCGAGGAAAGTGGAGCATGAGGATCTTGCTGAATATCGCAAGAAGGTATACGAACTCTATTTGCAGGGAAAGTACAGCGAAGCGTTAGAAATTGCCGAGAAAGCCTATGCACTGTTTAAAGACAAGATTTCAGAAACTTCTTACTGGCTTGCGTGCCTTAACTCGGTCCTTCATGAAGAAGATAAGGCTATCGAGATCCTGACGAATTCATTAGACGATGGTGCTTGGTGGTCGCCCAAGATACTTGAGGGAGAAAATGACTTAGACCCGTTGAGGAACCGCGAAGAATTCAAAAGGATCATGGAAAGATGTCGGGAAATATTCGAGAGGAAGCAAAGAGAGTCAAGACCCGAAAGGCTCGTATTCTACCCTGACAAATTCGATCCGGAGGAGAAACACCCTCTTCTTGTTGCGTTGCACCGAGGAGGAGATAATGCGGAGGAATTTTGCAGGTACTGGAAACATGTTCTGAAGAGAGGCTATATTCTCCTTGTTCCTCAGTCATCACAACTTTATGGGCCTGATGCGTATTGCTGGAGTGATTGGGAAAAAGCAAAGAAGGAAGTAATCGACCATATCATAGAGATAAAAGAAAAGCACAACTTAATTGAAGACAGCATTGTTGTTGCAGGGGCTTCTCAAGGGGCAAGTCTTGGCATGGTTGATCTCGTACTTGAAGACACCCCTCTGAATCTCAAGAGATTCATTGCTGTAATTCCTCCGATAGATGATGTTTCATTTTTCATCCCATTGCTTAAGAACGGGGTAAGAAAGGGAGTAAAAGGGTACATTCTTGCAGGCGAGAAAGACCGCTTTACCAAAAACACTGAAGACCTTTGCTCCGAGATGGAAAAGGCAGGGCTTCCACACAAGTTCACTGTGGTGAAGGGACTCGGCCACGGTTTTCCATCCGATTTTGGCGCTTACCTCGATGAAGCACTGGATTACCTGGAAGCGAAGCAATCCTAGGATATTCTTCTACTGGCGGTTTGCCAAACCAAGTGCAACGATTCTATTGCCAAGACCTGATAAGAAGTTTTGCAGTTGGGGCATTTCCTGCGGAGCGGCCCTCTGGGGAGCCATGGAACTGGCCCGCACGCTGGCAAGCGGCGTGATCGTGGTCATCTTCCCCGACCGTGGCGATCGCTACGCCAGCACGGCGCTCTTCTTCATCTCTGGGAAGGAGGTTGGTATGGAGTCTGTTTCGCCACCTCTAGTACGTGCTTGCCCGGGTGAACGTTCGATGCATTCTTCACAGTGAATTCACGTGCAACGCGTCCGGGTCGGCCAGACTAGGAATGATCCGCAACTTCCGGCTTGAGACCTATGAAGCGCTTATACTTGGCCATGGTTTCCGGAAGCCGTATGGCCTCTATCCGGATATCCAAATCGGCATCGATCCCGTAGCTGGACAATTCGCTTGTCAGACGGGTCCTCAGTTGTTCAGCCACAGCAGCTCTTGCCTCACCCGTTGAGTCAAGCACATCAATGGTGATTTCCAGTTTGGAGTGCGAAATCTGACTGACCCGGAATTCTCGGATGCTGTCACTGGTTGTGATAATCCACCGGCTCATTAAGTCAGGGTAAACAGGCTGCAAGATGCGGTTCTTGTTGGTGAGGTAGAGCACATCGTCATTCCTTCCCAGCACCTTGTCGATGACTCTGAAAGAGCTGCCGCAGGGGCAACGTTCACCTAGTTGGATGAGGTCATTCATCTCGTACCGTATCAGGGGCTGTGAGGTATTGATGAGATTCGTAAGGAGCATCTTTGTTCCCACAGGTCCTGGGCGATCCACCGGCTGCCCGTTTTTGTCGTAGAGCTCGATGAAGACCAGATCCTCGTTGATATGCAGGTTGCCACACCGGCAGGTGCCTCCAATCTGTCCTTCACTGGCCTGATATATCTCAATGACCCGGGTTCCAAAGGTTAGTTGAAAACGTTCCTTCTCCTCTTTTTCCAGCACTTCTGCATAGGAGACAATCATCTGAAGTGGCCTCTTGATCGTACTGGCCCAGGGCAGCAGTTGTCTGACCAGGCTGGGTGGCGCCATCAGGATGTTGATGTGGTCATCATTGATCTGACCAATGATTTCGTGGACCGGTGTCATGGTGCTGAGGTAGTTCAGGTGAATGAGAGGGGCATTGATATCCTCAAAGCCCTGGCTGAACACCCTGAGCAGAAACAGAATGCGGAAGGGAAGATCCTTGCTGGATAAGCCGCTTCTGGCCAGAAAGACAAAGGGAAGCCGTTCGGTCATGGACTTCGGTGTGATATATATCCCCTTGTTGCCGCTGGTGCCACTGGAAAGGCCAATCACATACTGGTCCTGATAATAGCCCAGGTATTCCCTGTGAAGTTCCTTCTGGACGGCATAATCTCGAACCGCTTCGAGCTTCAGGCCGCAAGTGTTGATATCGTCAAAATGGTCCATCATGATTTGCTTGTTGATGGACGGCAGCTGCCGAAAATCCTCCAGACTCTTGACGAGCAGGCCTTTGTACAGGTCGCTGTAGAAGCGTGCGTGGTTCATGGAGAAAGCAACCAGCTTTTGGAGTTCAGACAGCTGGTATGCGCGAATCTGCTCGTTGGAGAATCGATAAAGATGCCTGTTCAGAAGCCGATAATCACGGATGCCCTGGAGGATATTCACTGCCCATCACCGCCATTTCTGAACCTGTTCAGCTTGTGCTTTTTCTCGCTCTCGCCGAAGCGGTCCAGTATGCTGCAGTAGAAATACTCCAGGCCGTATCGGAACTGGACTTTCTCCCAGAGTATCAGGAGGAAGCCCCAGCAGAGGGCAAGTGTAAACCCATAGACGAGCGAGGCGAACAGACCAAAGTGCAGGCCGGGGATCATGAGTGACAGAACCCGGTAAATGCAGGCGCTGACCACACTCTCCAGAAAGAACACCGTCAGACCAGCAACGCCGAAGCGGTAGATGAAGGCGTTGGCAAATGACATGTGCTGGACGCTTGCCTTGCATCTGAAATCGTACTGCCAGAGAGCAACCAGTATCATGCCTAGGAAAAGTCCTGATTGTGCGATCATGATCGCATACCACTTCAGGTCGATGCTCCTCTGAAGCATGGTGTCCGGAAGGTTCGTGTACAGCAGGATGCCCGTTGTCAGGAGTGCAAGGCTGAGCGGAAGCGCTGTGCGCACGAGGGAACGCCAGCCTCGCTCTTTCAGCATGGAAGCCAGCCATGCACCCATGAGTCCAAAGGCCAGATAGGGCAGCAGGGGATTGTTCTTGTTGACGAATCCGTTCAGGAGAAGGACCATGCCCAGCTGTTTGTCAGCCACGGCTTTCAGATAGACGTCATACAAAGGAATGCGGACCAGGGAAAGAAGAAATACGCCGAAAGTAGACAGCAGGTAGAAGAATGACCAGCTCTGGATCTTCTTGTCCCTTACCCATCGATGGGCCAGGGTGAACATCAGTCCCATAATGAGGATATTCATGCCGATCATGACCAGACTGTCGATGTAAAGAACCCTTTCAGACAACTGCGTTGATATTCTGCCATACCGAATCAGATCCACCAGCATGCTGTTGTTCATGCTTCTGCTTTCGAAATGGACGAGTCCTGCCCCGGTGAAGATGAAGTAGGCGTACCCAATGGCCAAGATCAGCAAGCCACCGATGCTGTTGAACATCAGGGCTTTCTTCGGTTCGTAACCGTTATCTGTCTTTCTGTGAAGCTGCAGGGTATGAGCTGCGCCGCTGATCATGGCAAAAAGACCTGCGAACATCAGCAAGAGGCCGATGAGGGTGACAATCAGGGGAGGATTGTTCAGATCCAGATCATAGAGACCGTCGAAATAGTAGAACGCCGAGTGCAGCCAGACCACCATGAATACGCCCAAACCCCGCAGGATATCCAAGCCGAGATACTGTCTCTTCATGAGGACACGCCTTTCAATGATGAAATGGCAACTATCATTGGTCTATCAGAAGGATATCCAGAAATCGACAAGAAACACAAAGACAGGTTGATCTGGATAGCATGAAATAGGAAGCACGGGTGTTGAAGTATCCCCAACGCTTTGATCAAGTAAGCCGTGAATTTGCTGAAACTTGGCCACAAGAACAAGAAGAAACACTATGAACAAAACACGATAGGTATGCTTGCATTTTCCCAGCGGCCCGCTATAAACATTTATTATAGATCATATATGTGAAGGATGGAATACTTATGAGCAAAGAAAAGGTGGTACTGGCTTATTCCGGGGGTCTTGACACCTCTGTCATTCTTAAGTGGTTGGAAATCGAATACAGCTACGATGTCATCGCAGTCTGTGTCGATGTAGGCCAGAAAGATGATTTCGTAGCCGTCAAGAAGAAGGCATTGGAGACCGGAGCTGTCAAAGCTTACGTCATCGATGTGAAAGAAGAATTCGTAAGAGACTATGCATTCACCACCCTGAAGTCCGGGGCCGTATACGAAGACGATTACCTGCTGGGGACATCCTTCGCACGACCGCTGATCGCCAAGAAACTCGTGGAAGTGGCTGAGAAGGAAGGGGCCGTGGCTATTGCCCATGGCTGCACCGGCAAAGGGAACGACCAGGTGCGTTTCGAATGTACCATCAAGGCCATGAATCCCCGCCTGAAAGTCATTGCACCCTGGCGTATCTGGAATCTCAAATCCCGCGAGGACTGCATCGATTTTGCCAACAAACACGGTATTCCGATCCCCGTAACCAAGAAAGACATTTACAGCCGTGACGGGAACGTGTGGCACCTCAGCCACGAAGGCGGCAATCTGGAAGATCCCTGGAATGAGCATGACCGCAGCATCTATCAGATGACTGTGAAGCCTGAAGATGCTCCGGATGCCCCGGTCTACGTGACCATCAGCTACGAAAAAGGCATGCCGGTTGCTGTAGACGGCGTGAAAATGAGTCCCCTGGAATTGCTGACAAAGCTGAACAAACTGGGCGGTGCCAACGGCATCGGCGTCGCCGATATCGTCGAGAACCGACTGGTTGGGATGAAATCCCGTGGCGTCTATGAGACACCGGGCGGCACCCTGCTTCACAAATCCCATGCGATTCTGGAAAAACTGGTCCATGACCGTTCTACTATGAGCTTTAAATCCGGCATCGCCAAGAAATACTCTGAGCTGGTTTACGACGGACTCTGGTTCACACCGTTGAAAGTCGCCCTGGATGCTTTCGTGGAGTCCACGCAGCAGGTGGTCACAGGGGATGTGAAGCTGAAACTGTACAAAGGCCAGATATACTATGCCGGTTCCAAATCACCGTTCTCCATGTACAGTGAGGAGTTCGTCACCTTCGGTGAAGACGATGTTTACAGTCAACATGACGCTGAAGGATTTATCAATCTGTTCTCACTGCCGCTGAAAATTCGTGCCATGATGAATTTAAGAAACAGCGAAAGGGAAAAGGACATCACATGAAGCTATGGGGAGGCCGGTTCTCGAAACCGGCCTCCGAATTACTGGACGAATTCAATGCCAGTATCGAATTCGACAAGCGTCTCTTTCGACAGGACATCCGAGGCAGCAAGGCCCACGCCAGGATGTTGGGAAAAATCGGGATCCTGACCACCCAGGAAGTGCTGGAGCTGATGGAGGGGCTCGAAGGGATCCTCAGGGATATGGAAGCCGGAGCGGTTCCCTACACCAAAGCAGACGAAGACATCCATATGTGGGTGGAACGGGTCCTCACTGAACGGATCGGGGCAGTGGGCAAGAAACTGCATACCGGCAGAAGCCGGAACGACCAGGTGGCCGTGGATCTGAAGCTGTATATGAAGGATGAACTGGCGGAAATCGCGGGCCTTCTGCTGGAGCTGTTGGAGACTCTGGTTTCCATGGCCGACACGCATAAGGATACGGTGCTGCCGGGGATGACCCATCTGCAGAATGCCCAGCCCGTGACCTTCGGTTATCATCTGATGGCATATTTTCAGATGTTCAAAAGGGATTACAGCCGCCTGCTGGACTGCATCCAGCGTATGGATTTGTGCCCCTTGGGCAGCGGTGCCCTGGCCGGAGTGACCTATGCCTCCGACCGCAGCTATACTGCTCTGGAACTGGGTTTTGCAGGCGTCACGGAGAATGCCATGGACTCTGTCAGTGACAGGGACCATGTGATTGAGTTCATCGCCGATGCCTCCATCCTGATGATGCACCTGAGCCGCTTCTGTGAAGAACTGATTCTCTGGAACTCGTCGCCCTTCAGTTTCATCGAAATGGATGACGCCTTCAGTACCGGGAGCAGCATCATGCCTCAGAAGAAGAATCCTGATGTGGCAGAGCTGATCCGGGGGAAAACCGGACGGACCTACGGGAACCTGATCAACATTCTGACCGTCATGAAATCCCTGCCGTTGGCTTATGACAAGGACATGCAGGAGGACAAGCCGCCACTCTTCGATACGGTTGACACCCTGAAACCCTGCCTGAAGATTTTCATAGAAATGATAGAAACCATGACCGTAAAACAGGACAACATGCTCAAAGCCGCGTCTCTAGGGTATACAAATGCCACCGATGTGGCGGACTACCTTGTGCACAAAGGGCTTCCGTTCCGCAGCGCCCATGAGGTATCCGGGCAGATGGTCCGGTCCTGTATGCTGAGAGGCATTCTCATCGAAGAGCAGAGCCTGGAGGAATTCAGAGTCTTCAGCCCTCTGTTTGAAACGGACGTATTGGACGCCGTGCAGCTGAAATCCTGCATGGAAGCGAAGAAATCCTATGGATCCACGGCACAGTCCAGTATCCTGACGATGATTGAAAACGCCCGAATCTTTCTGAAAACGGAACATGTTCCTGCGTCGCCGTAAGAAGCTCGTGTCCTTCGGAAAGAACTGACGCAACAACCCATTCGTGTTTTCATTGGCAGGTCTTTCCCATGAACTGTGCGGATGACCGAACACACTCTTCGAGTAGTGTTCCCGCCGCTATGCGGGGTGTGGCCGAGAAAGGCATCTGGAGCCAGAAGCGCTTGTTGGTGGTGTAACGAGTTGATAACAACGAAAAAGGCCTCCGGCTGCTACGGAGGCCTTTTCATGTTCAGGAAGGAGGCTGGCGTGAAGTCTGTTTCGCCACCTCTAGTACGCGGGTGTCGGGGCGAACGTTCCATTCATTCTTCACAGTGTGTTCACCCGCGACCGGACCATGCTGACCAGAAGCCCGGTCAGGATGAGCCCACTGCCAATGATCGTCTGCGCGGTGACGCGCTCATGGAGAACCAGCATGCCGAGGAGTGTCCCTGCCAGGGGTTGGCAGAAGAACATGAGCGAGGAGGCAGAGACGCTGGTGACCTGCTGGAGACCCAGCGTCCAGAGGGTGAACCCCAGGAAGGTCGAGACGACGGCGAGGTACACGATAGCTGCTCCGAGCACCGGGCGGGCGGCGACTGTGACGATCACCTCGCCACCCCGAGGGATGAACAGAGGCAGGAGGATAATAAACCCGAGCGCATTGCTGATACCTGTTGCAGTGAGCGACGACTGCTTCCGCGTGATGAGGCGGAGAAACAGGGAGTAGAGACCCCACGTGACAGCCGCGGCAACCAGAGCGGCAATGCCCTCCAGCCACTGCAGTGGGCTCGCCCCCACGCCACGGCGGAGTCCCTCCAGCGATATCAGTGCGACACCGGCGAGAGCAACACCGATGGCCAGGATGTCCCGGAGGCGAATGCGTTCATGCAGGAAGATTCCGGCGAGGACGACCATCGCGAGCGGTGTGGCACAGGTGACGATCGAGCCGATGTGTGCGCTGGTCAGCGATGTGCCGAGGAACTGGAACGGGATGGAGAGAACATAGCCCGACACGGCACTGCCGAGATAGAGCCACCATTCACGGCCGTGCGGCATTCTTGGCCGCTGGACGAGGAAGAGGACGGCGAACAGGGCGGTCGAGCATGCGAACCGCAAGATGACAAGGTCGAGAAAGGATACGCTTGCCAGGGCATAGCGACTGACCACAAAGGTGCTTCCCCAGATGGTGGCCGCAGCGCCAAGGTTGAACAGCCCCCAGGCGTTGCGCCTCGATGGATTCACTGGACTCGGTCCGGCGGGCTAGAGCTCAATGCCCTTCTGGGCGGCGATGCCTTGGCGGAAGTGGTGCTTGACCTCGATGACTTCACTGACCATGTCGGCAGCGTCCAGCAGGCATGAAGGAGCTCCGCGGCCCGTGATGCAGACCGACATGAACGGAGGCCTGTGTGTCAGCAGTTCGAGAACATCAGCCTCAGGGATGAGGCCATAGTCGATGGCGCAGTTGAGCTCGTCCAGGATCACCAGCTCATGCCGTTCTTCCAGGAACGCGTTGCGGGCGATGTTCATCCCCCGTTGTGCCTCCGCCCTGTCCAGCAGACTGACCTGTTCTTTGGTGACCCAGTGGTGGAGACCCGTCTGGACAACTTCGAATCCCGGCAGACAGGCGATCCCTTTCAGCTCGGAGTAGCTTGGGTCCCCTTTCATGAACTGGACCAGCAGGACGCGCTGTCCGGCTCCGATGGCTCTGAGGCCGAGACCCAGCGCCGCGGTCGTCTTCCCCTTGCCGTTGCCCGTGTACACCATCACCAGACCATGCTGTTCCATTGTTGCCTCCACTGCAGGGATGTCATCTACAGTATAGCGCCTCCGTCATTCCCGCGTATGCGGGAATCCATCTTGCCTCAGTCATTCCCGCGTATGCGAGTCCCTTGGTCCGTCATTCCCGCGTATGCGAGTCCCTTGGTCCGTCATTCCCGCGTAGGCGGGAATCCAGTCCTGACGATGTGTACTTACCACTTTGGCCGCTATTTACCAGCTGACCCCATATCGATTTCTGCATTTCACTTGCTGTAACTATACATTTGTGTATAGTATCAGCATGTCAAATGCATCCAGTGGGACGAACATGACGACACGCGAGGTGCTGGCAAGGCTCCCATCCATGTTCACTGTGGATGATGTACGGCGAGTCAGCCAGTGGGAGGACTCACGCGTCTGGGTGGAAACCCGCCGGTGGGTTCAGCGCGGCTGGGCAACCCGCCTGCGACGCGGCGTCTACTCGTTACACGTCATGGGCCGTTCCTACCCTTTGGACCTCGTGGAAGCGCTGCACGTGGTTCAACCGTCCGCGCTTGCGTATTGGACGGCCCTCGGCTACCACCACCTCACCGAGCAGCTTCCCCCCACGGTGATCATCCAGACGCCGACGCCAGGAAGAACGATAACCACGTCCATCCGGGAACTTCAAGTACGCATTGTCCACGTACAGCCGTCGCGCTTCTGGGACATCACGTCTCTCGCTGCCGAAGACGGTACGATACTGGTGACGACTCCCGAGAAGACCATTCTCGACTGCCTCGACCGTCTCGACCTGTGCGGCGGCATCGTCGAGGTCGCCAAGGCGATCAAGGCGGGCACACATGTCCTGTCACCAGCCGCCATGGCACGCGCAGCCGGTCGCTACGACAGTGACGTTGTGCGGCGCCGGCTGCTTGTCCTTGCCCAGCTGCTCGACTGGCATCCATCCTGGCTGGCTACACATATCTCGGTCGCTTCGACCGCGGGATACGCATGGTTCGATCCGACTGCTCCGCACAAGATCCTGTCACGCTCTACGCGCCTTTACATGAATGTTGCCACGGAAGACATCGTCAATGCAGAGTAGAGATAGTTGGTCTGTCATTCCCGCGTAGGCGGGAATCCAGTCTTGTCCTTGCCTGTGAGCTGTTGAATGTCAGCCCAAGCTGAATCAACGAGGTTACCACCGGGCGTCTAATTAGCAGCTGACCCCATATCAGAGTCCCAGCATTTTGCGCACGTTGAGCGCTTTCCAGTGCAGCGCTGGCTGTGCTTGGATGCGTTCTCTGAGGACCGGCTCGTCCGTCAGGAGCGAAGCGTCCACGATTCCGTCACCCAGGAGTGACTCCAGAAATGCCAGCTCGCGTTCGCGCAGCGGCAGGACGGCCGCGAGCATCGCCCTCGTCTCATCCAGGAGGCGCTCCGCGAATGAGTCGCTGACGTGCTCGATTCCCCCAGACCGCTGGAGGACGGGAATGAGCTGGTCACGTAGTTCGCGCCCCTCGAAGAAGACGTCACGTATGGCCACAGAGCGCCAGTCCAGTCGGTTCGCTGCCCCGTACACGACGAAGGCGATACGCAGCCGTTCTGGATCCAGCAGGCCACTCGCGAGCAGCTGATGCGCGTCGAAAAGATCGCGACCGGCGTGACGGCTCAGCAGAGCTGCCAGCTTACCTGCAGCCAACTCATTGACATCGAGGACGGACACGTGGTGAGCGCCTGCGTGTCCAAGCTCCCTGGAATCCCGAGCAACGACGGGCCATAGCGGAACCCTCAGCATGAAATTGACATCCAGTTGGAGCTCTGCATTGCCACCCAATGCAGATGCGTAGGCCAGGTGCCACTTTCCTCCCGCGTGCTTGTCTGGAGTCCGGCCTATCCTGAAGCCCTCGCGCTGACAGACGCTGCGGATGGCAGCTTCAACCAGCGGTCGTTCGGTCTCCATTGTCCCAACATCAGCAGCTCCGATGTAGTTCATGTCAGCGTCCAGCGAAAGCCGAGGAACGTCGAACACGAACAGGTTGAGCGCGGTGCCGCCTTTCAGCGCCAGTCGAGGACCGAGAAAGGGGTGATCCGTCAGGCCCTGCAGGAGGCTAAGCAGCAGCTCACACTTCTCCAGGATCTCAGGGCGGAAGCCGCTCGCGCCGGCATCTGCCATCAGAATGTCGTGGCTCAGTCTCACCTGTCTTCCTCCCAAGCTCGGTCGAGAACGGTGACCGGCATGATCAGATGCCATTGTTCCACCAGACGTCCAGCGGAGGCCCGGCCTCGATCAACATAGTGGAGACCGCGCGGAACGCCCGTCCGCAAGCGCTCCAGAACGCCGCTGTCCACCGCAAACTGCTCTGCGTGCTGTTCCAGAAAGAACCCAACCTTGGCGATTGTCGTCGCATTCCCCAATGCCAGCGCGTATGTGACCACAGACTCCAGGTCCAGGGAGGACATCACTTCCAGAGATCGCCATACTTCCTCCCAGCCGCCGGACAGGCCGACCCGATCGAGGACATCGACGAGCGTCCGCTCGCGCGACGTGACATGGACCAACGTGGTACCCCTGAACCCCTCATCGGCCATCATGTTCTCTCGATGGCCGTTCACCAGCACGCGGGGGAATGGCACTGGAGCATACGTGATGCCCCAGAATACCAACGGGCGCTGGCCAACACCAGTCAGATATGTCATCCGACTGTGGACGCTGTATGCAACTCCATGGTACTCCAGTGCCGTATGGTAGGCCAGAACAGCATCAGTGGCCATCTTGGCAGCGACGGCCATGGGGTCGGTGACTGCTCCAGCAGGGCCAACCCCCGCCGGCACCGTAACGAAGAGCTCACGACGAACTCTGACGAGGCGACCAGCCTGAACGTACTGCTTCAGCAATGTGTCACGTGTCAGTGTTGCTGATGGCACGTCGCCATCATGAGCTACCGCAAACTCACGGTACGTGAACACTTTGTGGGTATCAATGAACTCTCGAACTCGCATCTCGACCTCTTACTTGACATCTATGTTGGTTACTGGTACTTAATATACCAATTACTCACAGCAGTGTCAAGTACGTAGTGGTAGTCATGCTTGTGGACACGTCCAGAACGCACCGAGAGGTTCCCGCCCTCGTGCGAACAACGGAGGGAAGACCACCTCGTGTAGCGTCATCCTCGCGCAGGCGGAATTCATCTTGCGACGTCATTCCCGCGCATGCGGGAATCCAGTCTTGATCCGGCGTACTTACCACGTTGGCTAGGTGCACCCCTCGCATTGGAAGAACATGCTCGGGGGCTCTTTACCAGCTGACCCCATATCAGCGAATGCCAACACCCGCTTCCAAAGTGCTCATCGGCGCTCAGTTGACCAAATGACGAGGTCCCTTGTCATTTGGGCCGACCATGGTATGCTTGCACCAGATAGAGGAGGTATCCGCGATAGACATTGAGATCTTCAACATGCGCAATCCGTGGCGTACCGGCCGTCCATTTGAGCATTCCTGGCTTCCACGCCGTGAGCTGGAAACGCTTGCCGGCTGGATGGACAACCCGTACGTTGTCGTCGTCACCGGGGCGCGGCAGGCCGGCAAGACGACCCTGCTGTCCATGCTCGTCCAGCGGCTGCTTGCGACTGGCGTGCCTCCAGCCGACATCTTCTACTTCAGTGTGGACGACCTTGGGGCGGCCGAGCTCTTCAGCAATCCGGGAGACCTCCTGCGATTCCTGCGGGATGCCAAAAGTGGTCCGCGCGCCTACATCCTCATCGACGAAGTCCAGCGCCTCCCGAACCCCGGTCTGGCCCTGAAGGTTCTGTATGATCTGGGCGCCGGCATCAAGATCGTCGTGTCCGGTTCATCGTCGCTGGAGATCCGCAGCACCACGCGCGAGCACCTGGTTGGGCGGTCACGCGAGCTTATCCTGTATCCGCTGTCGTTCAGCGACATCGTCCGGCAGAACATTCCGGCAGCCAGCAGAAATGACGGCGATTTTGATGCATTTCACCGACTGTACGGCGAGTCACTTGTGCCCCTGTTTGTCGACTTTGCTGTCTGGGGTGGCTACCCTGCTGTTGTCACAGCTCCATCCGCAGCCGAGCGCGCCGAACAACTGCGCCAGATCTACGACACGTACGTCACCCGCGACGTGTCCCAGTTCCTGCGCGTCGGTCGTCCCGATGTGTACAACCGGCTCGTCAGGACACTTGCACTGCAGGTCGGGAGTCAAATGACCTGGGAGGGACTGGCCAACGAGGTGCGGTCGTCGTCTGAGACTGTTCGTCACTACGTCGCTATGCTGCAGGGGACGTATGTCTGCGAGCTGGCCATGCCGTTCTCAAGCAACAAGCTGACCGGACTACGCAAGACGCCCAAGGCGTACTTCGTGGACTGCGGCATGAGGAACAGCGCGGTGCCCAGCCTTGCCGCCCTCGATAGCCGAACCGACCGCGGTCAGGTCGTTGAGCAGGTCGTCTTCCAGGAGCTCCTCAAGGTCCTGTCTGTGACGGATGAACTGCATTACTGGCGTACCAAGGGGACCGCGGACGAGGTCGACTTCGTTGTGACGCGCGGTGACCGCATCCTGCCCATCGAGGTCAAGGACACTCATTTCAGCGAGCCCAGCCTCCCGGGCGGCCTCGCGCGGCTGGTCGAAGACACCCATCCTCGTCACGCAGTCGTCGTGACGCGTGACTTCGTCGCACAGCGTACCGTCGGCACAACCGCTGTGCACTTTGTCCCCGAGGGGACCTTCCTGGCACGCCGCGACACGCTTGTCCAGCTCCTGGACGACGCCCTCGGCTGACCGACACTGATTCGTCATCCCCGCGCAGGGGGTCCAGTCCTTCCTTACCACGTTGGCCACTACTTTCCAGCTGACCCCATACCAGTGGACCACTCCTTGCCCGCTGTGCATTTTGCTTTGAGCTTCCTGGGATTCGCCAGACACAGCAGGTCGACGTACACTGCTGCATCCTCATTGAAGGTGCATGATATGCACGTCAGGAACGCAGTTCGCCACGAATTCCGCAAGCAGCCGGCGGTGACAGTGCTCAGGGGTGGCCTCGCTGCAGAGCAGACAGCCACCGTCGAAGATAGACGGGTCAACAAAGGCCAGCGCATTCCTGTCTGAAAGGAGTGTGAGGTAACCACGCTCATACTTCCCCCAGTCGAGGGAATGGCCTCTGTAGCCTTTCAAGAGCTCCTCTGAGGGTGCGAACTGTGGCAGATGCAAGTAGTCGATTCCAGCAACCCTCGACAGGAAGAATCGAAGGTCATCGCGTTTGGTGAAGCCTGCCAGCTGATTCGTGTTGTTCAGACGCACGTCGAGCACGCGTTTGACTGCATTCTCGGTAAGTAGCGTGAAGAACTGTTCTGCGGACTTACCCGTGAATCCGATTGTGTAGAGCGTCATCGTTGTTCCTCCTCATTGCTGCCTGTCTTGTACGCAACATCAATGGCCTGCCTGTCATGAGAGACTGTCCCTGGTCCGTCATGCCCGCGCAGGCGGGCATCCAGTCAGTCCCTTGCGGCCAAATACCGGAACCTGGCTGCCTCCCTCATGGTACGGGCCGAGGTCTCAGTTTATTCATGACATGAATAGCATCTATTCACATCGTGAATAACATGAAGGAGAAGTCCTGCTAGCTGCTTTGCGACTGCTGTTTCCGAGAGCAACACTCCGGCTCGTTATGCCTGGGCAGGAGAGTATCCAGTCCTGTTCCTGTTGTACACATCGCGCGTAACAATTCGTGTGAAAGGTAGTGCATCGCGTGTTACAAGAATTACGTCTGTCCCTTGTTACACTGCCCTGTCACCCTTCCCCATGCGGCCCCACGCCTCGAGGAACGTGGCATTTTCGTATCCACCCCGCTCAAGCCAGTAGGAGACTCTGCCATCGCGCTCATTACGGTGAGCCAGCTCCTTGACCTCGTCCGGCATGAGAACATAGGCAGAGGGTGAGCCAGAGGCCATCTGGTTGACTACAACCCAGTAGTCGCCCATCATCCTCTCCAGTGAGTCACCGAGCGGAATGGCGTCGCGCTTGCTCACCGTCTTGACCTGTATGCCGCAGAAGCTCTTTGCATCAGGACTATAGGCGATGATGTCTATGCCACGTGCATTGCGCGCTGTTGGCATGACATTCCAACCTAGGAGAGAAAGCTTGTAACAGCAGTAGTACAATCCTGCATTGCCCACCACCTGAGCATTACCCATCGTTGACCTCCTCCTGCTTTCCGTTCTCTCCAGCATTCGGCGGGGCTTCCTGCCACAACCGGTACTCGACCTCGAGGGGAATGCCCCCACGGTTGTCACGCACCCACTGCTGGCACTCCATGTACTGACTGTAATCGTCGAGCCTGCTCCAGGCGCAGCCAAGAGCTGGCATCTCCTGCTCCTCCAGGCGTTTCAGCACAATGCTGTCCAGCGCCACATGCGCCACGTCGTACACGCAGTGGAATCCAGGAAGACGACGCTCGCCAAGGGCGATCGCATATTTGATACTCATGTTGACCCACTTCTGTGATTGCCCGACCGACAACGGGAAGCCGCGCTCTGAGGAGACTCCTCTCAGAGCGTCTACCGACTCGTGGTGCCACGCATCAAACGACGCCTGAGTCCAAGGGTGCTCGCCAGAGAGCATCGCCAGACGATCCCTCAGAGACCGTAGCATTGTACTCTTCCAGTCCGCGTGACCCTCTCCAAACCTGCCCATGCCATGCATTGTGCGGTTCATGTCCAAGTAGGCACGCCACATGCACCGGTCAAGCCAATCGCCCTTGCGCCCGAAGTAGCACACGGCCACAAAATCGTCCCAGTCGCTCGCAGACACAGTGTGCCTTACTGATGATTCAGTATTCATTGCTCCTCCTCTGCATCGAATCTCAGAACTGCATCTTGAAACGCTCTATCAGTTATCATCGTAGAAGACCAACCATTTTGTTGGCGTCAACAAGATGGTCGAACTCCGCTCAGCGAGTCGGTGATCAGGTCGTCTGCGCCTGCCCGATAACCCTGACGCGAGTTGCGCCATTCCTCGTACCCGAGCGGGACCTGCAGATCCTGTGCTAACCAGAACTCGATGCTGTTCTCCTTGCATGTTGCTTCTTCAGACGATTTGAGTAGCTTGCCCGAGTTGTTTATCCATCTTCCGTCCCCTCCTCAGTGCCCTGGTCAGTGCCGTCTGCCCACCGCTGGAGTGCCATGCGGCAGCGCTCAACAAGATCAGGGGTGAACGAAGCACTGGGCTTGTGCTGGTAGATGTACTGCAGAATGGCCTTGGTGCCCAGAATTGGAATGTAGCTACCAGTATTTGTGTTCCCCAAATGCAAATCATCGGGTACGTTGGCAAACGGGAAAGCCAGGATTGACTGCACGAAAAGCTGTTCCTGAATGCCGTGCTCGGCTAGATAGTCCTTGACTTGATATGCCTCCTGCATTGCCTGTCGCTGGTAGTTCTTGCGAGGCTGATCGCCGTGATTTATCGCCAGTCGACCCAATTCGTCAATCGAGACATCGCCATGGTTTGACTTGGTCTCAATAACAAATGCTCCGGTCAGACCGATAACTACGTGATCGATGTCTCCATATCCTCGGTAGAGTCCATGAAAGACAACATACTGTCGCTCGTCGAGGTTCGCCAAGACGTTTCGGACCTCCTGCTCGGCCTTCTGAGCTCTCCTGTCCTCGGCAACTTTTCTGTTAAAGTCGAGCACGACCTTACGAAGCGTTAGGGGGACGAAAGCTAGCAGCAAGAAGGCAAGCGAGACGAAGAATGCGAGATCGACCCCGATGACGGCACGCATGACCCGTTGGCTTGAAGCCAAGAGTGGTAGCAGCACGGGCAGCGAAATGAACAGAAGAAGCACGACCACGATACCTCCAAGCAGCGATATCCAGCGTGCCCGGTTCACTCGGCCCATTGAATCCTGCAAGTCGCCTATCTGTTGTTCCAGAAACGTCCTTGCTACTCTGCCACTATTCATCGTGCCCGCCTCCTATGGTGCTAATGCAGTTTTCAAACCAAGGTCGACCGCCCAGCGTGCCAGCGCCGTTTCCATATTTGCCCTAACGCTGACGAAAAAGCCTATGAGATCGTAATCCTGGTACGGCCCTTTTGCCAGATCATCCGGGTCCTCCATCAAGTAGACGGCAGACTGAGGTGCAGCTCCAGAGGCGTAGCTGTACGCCGGCCATTGATAGAGCACACCCCGGTGGGTCGCGGCATTGCGATACCGCGTCAGCCGGACGTACCATCCAAACTTGGGATCACTGGTGGAAGCGTTCCTATCCTGTAACATCTGTAGGTTGTTAAGGGGCGCGACCAAACTACTGTTTTGCTGTCCGATTGCCCGAACAAGACGCTTCTCGCATACTTCATGTGCCAATAGTCCAAGGTGATACTGTCTGTTGACTTCCTGGAGCAGCATGTCCTTTGTGCTTACTAGAACAAAGAGAAAACCATCGACATAGCTCCTGACCCTCGCCAAGTCCTTTTCGTGACCGACATCATAGATGTGGGCTATCCCTCCTAGAGAATCGTAGGAGTCACGTAGACGTTGAAGCTCTTCGAGCAATACGTCAGCTTCCTGCAATCTGTTCCAAATCCCCCCCTCATTCATGTTTCGCTGGATCGCTGCATAGACTTTGAAACGTAGTGGCTGAGGATGTGTTCTGAGGGGTCGTCGAATATCCAGACATCTGTGAAGTGCGATTCCCAGAGGCTACGCCAACGCTCAGGCTGACATTCCCAGCCGAATCCAGGTTTATAGCTCGGATCCCATTCGTAGTAGAGTAGCAATTGGGGACTTACAGCGCCGCACCGATATCGATATCGGTTGTTGGCTTTCCGCTGCAGAGCTTCCTTGATACCATCCCCAAAAGATGTGACATTGGAAACCTTCCATAGTGGCCCAGTAAGGCCTGTAGATAAGCGACTGATAGTGATCTGACCCTTGAGCCCCCTGAGTTCGGAGACGCAGTCATACCGAAGTACTCGTGAGGCATGTCTGTTTGGCAGCAGCTCTTCTGGCTTCTGCGAGATGAGATACCTGCATATTTCCCTCAATGCCTGCCGTGTTCGATCATGTGGCAACTCGACAAGGAAGTGCAATCCAGAAAACCTGCACCTGAAAGTCTCGACTTCTGTTGGCGAGAGAACCCCGGAGTCGTCATAACTGTGTTGAATGTGGGACCAGTTGCGCTTCATCTGTTCGCTAGCCAATTCTGACAGTTCAAACATAAAGATCGCACCCCCGGCATCCTGACAAATGATGTCGGGTTCGTCCGTCTTCTCGTCGCCATGGCAGGTGGTATGGGGCAGGATACTCAATCTCGATACTGGCACAAATCTGTTGAACACCAGCAGTTCTTCCTGTACTTGAGTCTTGTCGTGTGTCATACCTGTCGCAGTCTTGCCCGGTTGGAGAGCCCCGAGCTAGTCACGAACCAGTGGTATCACTGCCTTCGGCAGCCCGACCTGTTAGGAGAACTGAGCCCTAGGCGATGCCACAGCCACAAGCACTGTTCCTTCTTCCAGCTGTATTCGCACTGATAGATGGAAACAACAAACTGCTGGTCCGTGCTGGCCATCAGCTTCAGTAGAGATGCTTCAGTCGCTTTCATTCCCTCCTCCCTCTTCCGTTTCTCGACAGACAAATCGCGCCACGCCCATCCAGTTTCCAAGAAGCTGCATCAACGTTGCTCTATAACCAGACATCTGCTAAAGTGCCGTCTTCACCAACTCCTGCACTTCCTTGGGTAGTTTGCTCTGGCTCATGATGTAGGCGCCGTAGATGCCACTCAGACCTGTAGCAAGAGCCTTGCGAACTGACTGGTTGGCAGCTGCACCAGCATCGTTGCGAAGAATCTTCTCGATATGAACGGGAATGCGATACTCGTACAGGTCGTCTTCCCAGATCATCTGGTCAGACGTGAACGCCTTACCGCTTACCGTCGCAACGAGGACTCCCTCCTTGCCGACCAGCAGGACCATGGTCTCACCCTGATCCCACTTGCTAAACCGTGAGCGGTTCGAACCCCAGACTCCGTTCTTCACGACAACGTCCGCAACCTTCCACGAATCAACGCGCGCGACTCTCATAGTCTCCTCCCAGCTTCCGTGTGATGTTGCTCCCTGACAATCTGCTACGCGTCAGGCTACCGGACCACCGGCGTATCGTCGCTGCTCGCCAACGCATCCTCGAGAGTGACAGCGGTCACGAACCGCGCTGGGTTCTCGCCTATTGCGAGATCCTTGAAGTGGGCTTTGCCGCACGTGATCTTGGCCCGTTCCCGATCTCGAAGTTCGTCGAAGAGCAGACTGCTCTTGGTCTCAACGACCAGATAGAGTCGCTCGCTGTCATCGGTGTTGGCAACGACAGCCCAGTCGGGGTTGTAGCTGCCCAGTGGCGTGGGCACAGTGAACCAGCCGGGCAGTTTGGCATAGACCTTGACGGAGCTGTTCTTCTCCAGCTGGTCCACGAACTCGGCCTCCGTGTCCGAACCGTATACAACTCGTTCATAGACCGATTTGTTGCTCGTAGCGAGCGAATTCCTGAGGTACCCTCTCAATTCCTCTGTCTCGAACAACTCTTGCGCGTAGTAGTCCTGATCACCGATACGCTGGTACTTGATGCCATCAACGAGCAGGAGCCGTTTCGCCCGGTTGATGACCTCAGCCGCAATCTCGGCAAATTGCTGAGGATTTCGTTTGAAATCGTTCAGACGTCTGCTGTCAATGAGAATTCGCACAAGGCTCCGACGCGTGAGCTCCGTCTGATTCTGCAGATACGTGAGGAGATCAGGCAACTCGATATTGCGTTCATCCAGCGTCGTGACTGCAGCACCGTCCTTCTCTGTCGCCTCGACGCCGGCCTCGCCGATCGCGATGTCAGCCTTGTGCCACAGGAGTCGCGCCCGCGCGATTGGAGGAGCTTCCTGCAACCCACGGGTGCAGCTCTCGATGAGCTGCTCATTGTCGAAATGCACTCGATATGTGGTCTTGTACTTAATGCGATCCCACAGCGCCTTGAATTCTGCACTGTGCAGTGTCGTTTCGTGGACACGGATTGGCGTTCCTTCGTCGGCATTCTTTATTTCGAGCCGGCCGGAAACCTTGCGGAGAATCTCCGTGATCTGCCCCATCTGGGCCGCAAACTGCGGTGGAACAGCGAACGTCTTGTCCTTCAGTGCTTGTTTCAGTGCATCCTCGACCTTGCCATTGGCGCCGATGTAGCCTTGTCCCTGCAGATATGCGAACAACTCCTTGGACTGGTCCAAACCCAACGGATGCGACGTCCCGTCGGACTCTTGCACACCTACTTGTGCAAATTGGTGGGACTCGAGGATCCCAAAGCGAATTCCAGTGTCAGTCTCGATTTCCCGCTGCAGGTTCGCTGCAAACTGCTCGTAGCTCTCCATCGCGACGACGGTCAGCGTGTTCACATCAAACCCGCGTTGTCGATCACCGTTCTGATTGACACATAGACGCAGTCCCCTGCCGATGGTCTGACGACGTTCCCGTTCAGTCTGGATGTCGCGCAGAGCACAGATCTGGAAGATGTTCGGGTTGTCCCACCCCTCTCGCAGAGCCGAGTGAGAAAAGATGAACTTGAGAGGCGTACCCAGGCTCAGCAGGCGCTCCTTGTCCCTCATAATAAGGCTATAGGTGTCGTCATCAGCTTTCGTGTCACCCCCGGTATCGGCGAGCTCCTCGACTGTCTTGCCACCAACTTTGTGCCTATCGATGGAGAAATACCCGCCGTGGACTTCCTCGGCTTCGTGAGCCAGATCGGCCTCGCCAAACAGCGTTGCATACTCGGGGTCACTGGCGAAGCGCCGGTACTCCTCCTCGAAGATGCGAGCGTAGTCGCCCTTCACCGGGTTGCCATCCTGGTCATACTGCCGGTACTTGCTTACCGTATCGACGAAGAACAGGCTGAGCACCTTGATCCCCTGCGGCCTCAGTCGTTTCTCCTTGTCCAAGTGTTCCTTGATCGTCCGCCGGATCATCTCCCGCTGGACAGCCAACGCGTCGACGTCGCCGTAGGACTCGTCAACCTGCAGCGTGATGTCATCTCCGGGCACGTGTAATTCAAGCGATTCCTTTCCCCGTCCGACGCGGATCTCGCCCACGCGGCAGTCCCTATAGACCGCGCGTCCCGTCGTCATCTCGAGATCATCTCCATCTTGAACGACGGCATGACTTCGCTGCACGCCCGCCCCTGCCTTCACATCCAACTCGACGATGGCACTGATCATGCCCCGCTTGTTGCTGGCAGTAAGCAGACGGACATAGGGTCTATTGTGAGCGCCTACGACCGTTGCAGATGCAACCTCAATCTGCTTGACCAGCTTGCGCTCGTAGGCATCGACAGCATCGAGACGATAGACCATGTTGTATTTATTAACGTGCGTGGCCGAGTAGCGCAGAGTGCACAATGCCTGCATATCGTCCAGAGCTTTCTTGCCTTGCCCTTCCAAGCCTCCGTCGACACTCTGTGGTTCATCGACAATGACAATGGCATTCGTCGCCCGGACGAGGTCAATTGGTTTCTCGCCGCCCGTCTTCTCGCTGTCCTTGTAAAGGTTGTTGACGTCTTTCTTGTTGATTGCGCCCACCGTCATCACCATGAACTGGATGTTGGGGCTCGTAGCGAAATTGCGGACCTGCCCCAATTTGGACGAATCGTAGATGAAGTACTCGAACGGGACACCGGCGTATAGCTGCCGGAAGTGCTGCTCGGTCATCTGGAGCGTTTTGTAGACGCCCTCCTTGATGGCAATAGAGGGGACCACGATGACGAATTTGCTGAAGCCGAATCGCTGGTGAAGCTCGAAGGCAGTGCGCAGATAGACATACGTCTTGCCCGTCCCGGTCTCCATCTCGACCGTGAAGTTATATGAGCCAAGTTGCTCCGATGGGGCCAGTCCGTTGCGGAGTTGAACATCCTTCAGGTTCTTGAGTATCTCATCATCGAGGAGCGTCATCCTGTTGCCGATGCCTAGATCACTCTCGAGGCCTGGCAGGTACTCTCCGTTCAAAGCACTCTTGGTGACAGTGAATTCGGTCCGACAGATCTCTTCACCACGGAAAAGGTCGCAGACGGCATCAATGGCCTGAAGCTGATAATCCAGGTTCGGCTCGAAACGGAACTTCATGCCTTGTCCTCGCCCTTGAGGTACTTCGCCAACGTCAGATCGAAATCCGAGGTGAAGGCCAGATCCTGCTTCACCCGAAACTGTGTGAACTCTTTATGGGCCTTGGCCACCGCCATGTCGTGAGAGATTTTCCCTGCATGACGAAGGATTTGCTGGTCCGTGAAGTTCAAGAACTTCTCCACGTGCTTCAGCCAGTCCTTCATCGTCATCACCTGCTGATTCAGGGCACGCAGTTCTGCGAAGTCGATGAACATGCTGACCAGCCGATTGAGCTTGGACACCTCGTTCTCACTCAGGTAGTTCTTGGCGACAGCGACATCGCTACTCAGAATCTTGCCTTGCGGTCCGTTCTTCCAGGTCGTCAGCCCCATGAACGGCTTATCTGCGTCGACCCGCGTGTAGATGATCTCCGCGGCAGTCTGGCCGCTCGTTGCAAAGTGCAACTGGTTCTGCACAATCTGGAAGAACAGCTGTGTTTCCTCGCTGTTCCTCTGGTAGTCGCTGCTGCATTGCTCGAACACATCCGCGATCTTCTGGTAGGCTCGCCGCTCACTGGCGCGAATCTCGCGGATCCGCTCCAGCAACTCGTCAAAGTAGTCCTTGCCGAAGTTACGTCCGTTTTTCAGCATGTCATCGTTGAGAACGAAGCCCTTGACCATGAATTCCCGCAACGTTTGCGTAGCCCAGATGCGGAAATGCGTCGCCTTGACGGAATTGACACGATAGCCAGCGGCGATGACCGCATCCAGGTTGTAGAACTCAACCTCGCGGGTAATTTGGCGATCTCCTTCAGCTTGAACTATTTCCATTTTGGAAACAGTTGCCTCACGCACCAATTCCCCACTGGCATAGATATTCTTCAGGTGCTTGTTGATTGCCGGTATCCGCACGCCAAAAAGGTCGGCGATGGAACGCTGTGTGAGCCAGAAATTGTCGGCCTCAAAGAACACATCCACGGTCACCTTGCCATCGGCGGTCGTGTAGAGGATGACACGGCTGCTTTGCCCAGAAGGCACGATCTTGTCGCTCATCACAGACTCTCGACGTGCTCAAGCCCTGCCTGCTGCAGGATGGCAGCGAGGTTGGTCTTGGCCACATCGTCCACGAAGCCGCTGTCACGGAACACACACGTTGTGTCGCCAGCAGGCGCAAGCTCCTTGTGCCATGCAACGATACCCTGGGCAAGGGGCTCTGCCTCATCACGCGATATGCCAGGAGCTAGACACACGATCAGCGTCCCTGCACCCACGGAGTGTACTGTCTTGCCGGCAATGACCCGGGTCTCCATCGGAACGCACAGGTCCAGGCCGCGCTTGAGAAGCAGCTCATACAGGATGTCATTCTCAGTACGATCAGTCTTGAGGTGTTCCACCGAATCCAGTAATGAATCGGTCACGTTGTCGGGATTGGGATCCCACTCACGAATGTTGGTGGAAGCCAGCTTGAAGACACGGAAACCGAGATCTCCCGCGAACAACGGGTTCTCTTCTTTGATCTTCTTCGCAGCTCGGCGGAGGCGTTCTTTGCACAGATCGGCGATGGTGTGCATTGTCCCAGGATCTTCGTCTTCGACTGGCTCCGGAAGTTGAATCAATACAGCCCTCCGGTTCCCGTTGTCAGTTGCGTTAAGGGCATAGACAGCGTGCCCGGTCGTACCGGAACCGGCGAATAGGTCTAGAACTACATCCCGCTGGTCGGCTCGCGTGAATATGTCCACCAGATACTGAAGGAGGAACACGGGCTTCGGATAGGAGAACTCCAGCCCCCATGCAGCGAGCATGCTGCTATTCTGCTTAGTTGTGCCCACATTGCGGATCACTGAGAGCACGTGTCCTTGGGCTTCGGAACGCTTCTTGTAGCCGTAGATTGCGCCGGTCGCAGTCACAGCGAACCAAGTCTCTTTGCCACTACTATCGCGGATTGGGACGCACCCGTTGTTGATGAACAGCTCTAGGAGATTCCGCGAACTCCATCCACTCGTCACACGAGCCTGCTGCGACAGCGTCCCCCCAGACACGACGATGCGGTCCAAGATGTGGGGCCATTGATCTGCGCGGACATTGATCACGCCCTCCTGAAATGCTGCAGGAAATCCGGCTGGGAGCACGACTGTCGACGGTGGATTGGCGGGGCCATTCTTCGTAATCGAGTTCTCGATCTCATCGTTGTAGAGCTTGCTTGTTTCCTCAATGTTCGGATCGATCACATTCGGAGAAGCAAGTGCCTCCAAGCGCCGAACATAGCCGATGATGTACTCGTGCACGCCCTTAATCTTACTCTGCTGGTCTACGTTTCCTTCGTTGTTCCAGACAAACTGGCAGAGGAAGTTCTCCTCGCCAAAGACATCGCTCAACATGAAGCGAAGAGCGGGAGCCTCAATGTCGTTGAGCGACACAAGTAACACGCCATCGTCCCTGAGAAGCGTTCTGGCCAGCTTCAGCCGGGGGTACATCATGTTGAGCCAGTCAGTATGGAAGCGTCCACTGGACTCAGTGTTACTGCTCAGCCTCCTGCCACTTTCCAATTGCCCGGTGAGTTCCATGTAGTTCTGAATGCTGTCTCGGTAGTCATCCGGGTACACGAAGTCGTTGCCCGTGTTGTAGGGCGGATCCATGTAGATGAGCTTCACCTTGCCAGCGTAGCTCTTCTGCAGGAGCTTGAGGACTTCAAGATTGTCGCCCTCGATCATCAGGTTCTGCGTGGTATCCCAGTCAACTGATTCCTGGGGGCATGGACGCAGGGTACCTGTCGAGGGGGTGAGTGCCAGCCGGCGAGCAGCACGCTTGCCATGCCAGTTGAGTCCGTACTTCTCTTCCTCGTCCACCACGGTCTGGCCCACCAGCTGCTTCAGCACGTCCTCGTTGACAGCAGCACCATCAGCGCCTTCTGTCACCAGCTCTGGGAACAGTGTCTTGAGTTGCCTGATGTTCTCTGCAATCACGTCGGCAGATACAGCTCGTGCATCGTTAGCTCCAATCCTGTCCATTTCTCCTCCGTTCCTACAGTTGGTCGCGCGCAGCAGCATATTCTTCCTGCAAGCGCTTCAATTCGATATTCAACGCTGCCAGGCGAGGCAGTTGCTTCTCCTTCCTCGCAGCTGATCGCAGCTTCGTCATCCTGTCCTGCAGGCGAATACATGTCTGCAAAGCCTCACGACGCCGTACAGCGCGCTCGGGCGATGTCAATATGACGTACCGTCCGGTCACCTGCGCCGCCTCCAGTGCCAGTATAGCGTCCATCCATCCCTGATACAGCGCGTACAACGTACTCTGCGGCTGACGAGCCAGCAGCAACCCACGCATGAACGTGACGGCGAGTTCCTGACTCTCCACGTCATCGAGACGCACCTGAACAACGTCACCGTCAAGTACGGTAGCCCCGGTCTCGCTTTGCGACCACCGTTTGTGGGCAAGAGACATGGACACGAGCGGAGGCTGCTCGGTTATCAGAACGACGGGATACGGAACCGCTCGGTGCACTAGCTCCTCGACTCGGTCTGGTTTTGCCTTAGCTCGCAGTTTCAGAGCGAGCACTGCTATCTCGAGATACTCGCGCGCGGCGTCACGATATGGAGCAACACCGATGGTCGTAGGTTTCAGCGCGGCCAGCCACTCGAGCTCCTCAACGCCATTCTCGATGAGACGCCGGTCACCCGGAGTCGGAGCACCCGACTCCGTGAGTATCTTCTTGGGGACCCGCTGGTTTACGTCTGCCCCGGTCGGTAAGCCAAGAGCAGCAATCAGGTCAGATCGTGTCAAGACGTCGCCCTCGGCAGTATCACGAGAAACGCGACAACCTCGAAGTCGTTGATTCCTGCGTACTCTCCCTTAAGTGCATGGGTACCACCAGGAGAGAACAGGCTGGCGACGGCCCGTTCCTGTCCTTTGCCGACCACCGACGCTACAGCAGTCGCCAGCAGGCCTTGAGGCACATGCATATCCTCGCCGCCGTGTGTCGCCTTCTCGAAACGATTGCAGGCGCGCGCATCCGGCAGGTCACGTCCGAGACACGTCCGTTTGAGTCGGTCCAGGATCTGCCGCGCTTGTGTGCATTGCAGGAGCACCGCGCCCTGATCACTCACATGCACCAGGTAGTATGGCGCTAGAGGGTATCCGGCATCGACGGCGCTTCCAGCTGCCTCTCCCTCGGCACGCAGGCAGAAGACGATGCCAGGCTCAACCTCACCATCGGCCTCGGTCACAGCATACGCTCCAACCGGCAGCTCCGGGACCGCGCCGCCATGGTCCTTGGTGTAGTCGGACAGGTCAATGCGGAAATCGGTGAGCGTAAGGTCCGTGATAGAGACCCCCGTGGACAAGTCCTCGAGGTCGATGACAGCATCCTGTAGCTTGAGAAGCTGCTTGCGGCGATACTCCAGATCGTTCATCTGGTTGCCCGATTGCTGCTCGATGAGGTTCTCCTCCCCCGTCGCAGAGACGTCCAGTAGGACCATGCGGCCACTTACGCGCTGCTCAAGCTTGATGTACTCATCCAGCTCCATGTTCGGCCAGAAATTGACCAGCTGGATGCGGTCGTTGGGGGAACCGATACGGTCGATGCGTCCGAACCGCTGGATGATACGTACCGGATTCCAGTGAATGTCGTAGTTCACCACCCAATCACAGTCCTGCAGGTTCTGACCTTCTGAGAGGCAGTCGGTGGTAATCAGCAGGTCCAGGTTCCCCTCGCTTGCAAGGTCCTCGGGTCGTTCCTTGGCGAGAGGGGCAAATGCCGAAAGGATCGACGAGAACTCCCTGCGCAGGTGGGGCAGGGTCGCTTGGTTGCGTCCTGCTCCTGTCACGACGGCGGACTCGATCCCGAGCTCGCGCTTTGCCCACGGAGCGAGCTGCGCGTAGAGATACTCGGCCGTGTCGGCAAACGCCGTGAAGACGATGACCTTTCGGTTGCCGCTGTTGATCGGTTCCTGACACTTGAGGGCAATGCTATCCCGCAGAGCTGCCAGCTTCGCATCACGATCCGGTCTCACCTGTCGAGCGGCTGCATACAGCGTCTTCAGCCGGTTCCGGTCCTCCACCAGGTCCTGCTTCCAGCGCACCAGGTCCACATCTTGCAGCAGAACCTTAACCTTTCGCCCCACGAGCAGGCTTTCAAACGCCGCGTCATCGATATCGACATCGGCAATGTCGAGCTCCTCGACCTCCCTCGTCTGAGACTCTATTCGTGCAAGTGTTGCCTCGACATCGTCGATCTGTCGCTTCACGGTCAGAGCAAACGACGAAATGGAACTCTCCATGCGCTTGAGCACGTTGACTCGCAGTAACTGGATCAAGCTCTCTTCGCGGTCGACTTGCCGGAAGAACCCCTTGCCCCCTTGGAGCTCAGTCCCGTACTTCTTGTCATATGCTTCCTGTCTGGAGGGCAGCACATACCGTAACGGAGCGTAGGAAGCCAGGTGCAGGCGACGGATCTCAAGGTTGATGCTGCGAATCGAGGGGAACTCTCCAGCTATGTCGACATCGGGCTTGATGTTGATGGGTTTGAGGCGCTCAGGAAACCGCCCTGTTTCCGCTGTCCCGTAGTACTTCTCGATGTGCTTGCGCGATCGAGCAATGGTGAGGAGGTCGAGCAACGTGAAGTAGTCAAATCCCAACATGTCCACCAGCGCCGTTGGCGTCCTCTCCTTCTCGCTGAGTTCCAGCCACCGGTTGAACTGCTTCTGGGCAAGACGGGTTGTGCTGTCGATGCTGCCAATCCCCTGATCCACAAGCGCGGTGTCGTCACCCTCCGTGGCAAAGGCGATCTGGTTGCGCAGGTCGGCCAAGCGGTTGTTGACCGGCGTCGCTGACAGCATCAGCACGCGCGTTCGCACTCCTTCCTGGACCACCTTTCGCATGAGGCGATCATAGCGCGTCTCGCCACCCTGCTCTGGTGTGCGCTTGTTGCGAAAGTTGTGCGATTCATCGATGACAACGAGGTCGTAGTTGCCCCAGTTCACATGGGCAAGATCGATATCGCCCGACAGACCGCCATCGCGCGAGAGGTCCGTATGATTGAGCACGTCATAGTTGAACCGATCTGCAGCCAGGACATTCCGGCGATCGTTCGCCTTGTAGAGTGTCCAGTTGTCCCGCAGCCTCTTCGGGCACAGGACCAGCACGCGGTCATTGCGCAGCTCGTGATATTTGATGACGGCTAGGGCCTCGAATGTCTTGCCCAGTCCGACACTGTCGGCGAGGATGCAGCCGCCAAATCGGTTGAGCTTATCGATGGCTCCCACGGCACCGTCGCGCTGAAACTTGTAGAGCTTCTTCCAAACGACAGTATTGCGGATGCCAGTTGCACTCTTGACCACCGCTTCTTCATCCAGCTCGTCTCCACGCATGTGAAACAGCTCCAGAAGGATCTGGTAGTAGATGCGAGAGGCAGGTACTCGATCGCTCAGGGCCCGGAGCTGAGACAGCAAATCCTCTTTCGCCTGGGACGAGTCGGGCATGGCATTCCACAGCGACTCGTACCATGCTGCGAACATCGCCACTTCCTCGTGGCTCTCAGCGCACTGAATCAGACTCGTATGATTGCCCGGCGTCAGGCCGAGGCCGTCAGTCGTCAGCGGACAACTGCCAGTGATAATACGGTCGCCAGCGCCGTCAGCATGACGAACAACGTATGCAGATTGAGGCAGTGGCGATGGCGATGCACGTACCTCGGACTTGTCCTGCAGCCACTGTGCACATTCACGAGCAAGCCACGCTGTCTGTAGACGGTTGCGAGCAGCCCGGTCCGCCGGTGAGCCGAGTAGTCCAAGGTCCACGCTATCTACGAGTGGCAAGATAAGTCTGGAGTGCTTCTGATGCGCGAGCAAATCCTGCAATTCGCGTACTGCAAAGAGGGAGAATGCAGGAGAAGCGATGTCCAGCAACGCGTCCGGGCCGTCAGCCTCACGCAATGCGTCAATGACTCGATCGGTTCCAGCGTTACTAATTAGCCTCATGAATGCCCTCCTGTTGCGTTAAATCCGAATGTTTGCACGGGTGTGCAAACCCAACATGGCACGAGCACTGGTTCTCCAGATATCTGCACCACCACCGGCAACATATACGTCGGTATTTGTGCTCAACCAACAGCCCATGTCATCTCCCCACATCATTTCACCCAAAGCGCGAAACAATGCCAGCAGGACACTGTTTGTTGGCACAGTATATCTGCTGTCCTGATGGATCATAGACGAGTTTGTGTCCGCATGCTGGACACAAGAACGCCTTCTCAAGAGCATCGACTGCATCGCAGAACAACGACACTTCGGACACGCTGAGTCCCAACGCATCGGGATTATCATGCGACAGAAAGTTGCCTATGAATTTCACTGCTTCGAGTGAGTCGAGGGCCGACAGCATACGGATGCGGAACTCAGCACTGGACATCTGCTTGACCCTACACCTCACGCTATCCAGCAACTCCTGAGATTCGTACCGGCTCGATGCGCGATAGGGCACAGAAGTCCCTGTTCCCGTGGCGATCTTCTTGAGCACAGATTCCAGCTGGCTTCGTGCGTGGTTCGCCGCTCCTTCAGTATCCGCTCGCCTAAGACACTCGGCAACGTAACCCTCTCGAGATTGGTACGGTAGAAATGTTGGCCCTTGCTCCCGTGTCCACTCTGGAATATAGCGCGCAATGATCTTGCCAGACCGTCCCCGTACCCGACCCGCTTCCTTCAACTCCTCAAACCAGTTTCTATCATGCGTGGTCACTACAACCTGCCAGTCACCAAACTCATCACAGAGTAAGTCGCAAATTCGTGAGCGATGCTGCACATCAATAGTCGTAACTACGTCATCCAAGATTAGCACGGGAAATTGTTCCTGGAACTCCTTCGCAAAAGCCAGAAAGATCACCAACCCCAGTGAGTCGAGGTGTCCTTCACTCGAATAGGCTCTGGGGTCTTCGTCCGTGGCACCCAGTGAATCCATCACAAGTGTCGCGCTGGCTCTGTGCCCCGTATCGACAACAAGGCGAATGTTGGCAAAGTCTTCGTTGGGGTGCAACTCCTTGTAGTAGGATTCGATGCATTCCTGCAAGCTGTTATAGACATTTTGAACCACCGACTGCTTGGCGCTCTTGAGACTCTCGAAAAAGATCTTGGCTATCTCCGCCTTTGCCTTTGCAGAGACAAGTTCTTGGTTGAGACGCTGCAATTCGGTTTCCGCGGGAAGGACAAATCCGACAAGGGAGGTCAGCTCCAGCACTACTCGGTCTGCGCTGGACAGCTCTTGAGTTGAAAGCATCTCGCTGGCCTGTGCAGCAACGTCTCCTCCCCAGCTGTTGCATTCCTTGACCCATGCAATCAGTCGGTCGGTATCCACAGGTCTCCGCAGCTTCGTGGCGTCGTCAAGCTCTGTGAGCAATGCCGAAGCGAGATGACGGGCGCTGTTTCCTTGAGACAACAATTTGTCGTCAGTCCATGTACTGGCCGTCATATAATTGAGCACGCTCTCTAGTCTCCCAGCAACAACCGCGACTAGATCTCTAAGAGTTGAGATGCTTGTCTTGAGTCTCTTGGCTTCTTCGCTCAGTTCCGCAGCGTCAGCCAGCCGAGCCTCAAGTCGAAGTAATGTTGCTGAACGTTCTATGGGCTGTTCGCACACGGGACACGTCGATGCATAGATAGGACTTTCGGTTATAACGGAGTGAGCCGCTCCGAGCAGCTCCACGACTCTGAGTCGTTCTTGCGTCGCAGCTAAGGAGAGCTCTGCATATGCATGACTAATCATCTGGAGCAACGACGAGTCGACAGCAGTACCTGCTAATGAGTTGGCAGCATCCCTGACTGAGATTAGTTGGCCTGCTGTCTTCTCGTGCAGGTGCGCAGCCTTGGCTTTCAACATAAGTTTCTCGGACAGAGAAGCCAGTTCTGTCAGGTCGTGGAGTGGCTCCACTCCGATCGAAGTCAGCTTGGCATTAAGGATTGCAGCAATAGCGCTTTCGTCAGATGCTTCTGCTCCCACGCGTATCTGGAACTGAGCTAGTGCATCTTGTCGCTGAACTTCGAGCCGCTGAACAGACTCCGCCATTTTTGCGCTTACCCGTTGCATGTTCTTCTCGGTCTCATCAAGGTCCTGAACTCCCATGATACCTTCGAGGTCTGAGAAACGTTCACTAGGTTTGTCATATATGAAATGGAGTAACTGCGCTCTTCGCAAAATAAACGTTCCTCGTGAAGCGCTGCGGAAGCAGTCCTCAAGCTCAGCTGGCACAACATTAGCATATCCCGATTGGTTTCTTACGACCACCGCTGTCGGATCCCTAAACCGTACTGAGACACTCATTTGACTTGGGTCGATATCGACATGATGCAAATGCTTAGTCATAGAAAGCGACTGAGCTTGCTCCAAACTCCGGACATGTCCCGTGAAGAAAAATTCGAGAGCATCGACCAGGGAACTCTTTCCAACTCCATTCTCTCCCCAGACATATAGCCATTTGCCCGCGACGTCCAAACTACACTGACGAATTCCACGTATTCCACGAATGTCAATTGTGTCAATGGCTGTCATCTGTACAGTCCTCTATATAGCGAATGAGCTTGCTGTCCTCGATCTCAACACCATTCGCCAGCAGTTCTTTGATGGCTGCCACGGTATCCTGTGCCTGAACCCCAGCTTCCGATAGTCTCTGCACGAAAAGATCTATAATTGACGCTCTCACATCCATGAAGGTCCTCCTTCAGCTGCATCCATCATTCCTATAAGCCATTCACCAACGGTAACCGTCGTGTGGCTAATGTCAGTATGGTTCCTCCGCAGATAGTCAAACCAGTTGTTGTCTGTGACACCCAAGAATGCAGAAAGCATTTCCACCCTCCAACACGGCCGACACCACTACTGTAGCCGACTGAAGGGATTGTCAACGTGCTTCGTCCGCGGCAGAGCGACGTCTCTCTCTGCAATACGCGTCGCAGCTGGTCAGTCGTCGGCTCTGTCAGTTAATGTGTTATATCTGTGTCAATTTCTTTCCAGCAAAACCCTCTGCTGGCTATCCTTGCGAATTCTCCCATAATGAGTTTACACATATGTGCTGTTCATGTCACAAGGGAGGCAGTTATATGGATGCATGGTCATCGCTTATCATTGGCATCGCGATAGGAGTTGCTGTTGGAATCGCTATTGGCTTGCTGCTGCGCCACGCGCAAGCAACAAACAATCAGAAGATAATCGATCAAGCAAGAGAAGCGTTCAGCAGTCAGGCTGCCGTGTCATTCAAGAGCCTTTCGATGGACGCTCTTGGTCTTGTTACAAATCAACTGACAACAATGGCCAGCAGCAAGCTGGCAGAACAACAGGGCCAAGCAACTCAATACCTGGACAATAAGAAAGCTCTTATAGACCAGACCTTGGCAACGATGAACACAGAGCTGTCCAAAGTTCAGAGCACAATGCAGGAACTCAAGGAAAAGGGAGAAAACCAGTTTGGTGGGCTTACGCAACAACTCACTAATGCGTCTTCGCAAACCAGTAGACTTACCGATATAACTACTGCTCTCAAGGAAGCCCTTGCCAGCGGCAAGACGCGTGGGCAGTGGGGTGAGCGCATGGCTGACGACATTCTCCGCGCCGCTGGGTTTAGGGAAGACGTCAATTATCGGAAACAAAAAGAGGAGCTTTCCGGCAATCGCCCGGATTTCACATTCTTCCTTCCCAAAAACCTGCGATTGAACATGGATGTCAAATTCCCGCTGGACAACTATATGTGTGTCATCAGTGCTGCCACAGAGGAAGAGCGATCCTCGTTCACGAAAAAATTTCTATCAGACGTGCAGCAACGTGTTAAAGAGATCAACTCACGAGGATATATCGATCCAGGAAATGGAACTGTCGATTGCGTCCTCCTCTTTATTCCGGTTGAGTCGGTGTTCGCCTTTGCGCAGGAACAGGACCCACAACTTCTCGACAAAGCCTTGAACCAACATGTCATCTTGTGCTCACCATCAACATTGTTCGCTGTGCTTGCCATTATCCATCAAGCAACCGACACGTTCTCCATTCAACAGAACGTTGGCCAAATCCTGGCGAAGTTCACCGAGTTCGATAAACAGTGGGGGCAATTCACCGATAAGTATGAAAAACTCGAAAAGCACATCCAGAACGTCGAGGAAGATTTCAAAGAACTTTCTGGAGTGCGAACGCACAAGCTTGACGGAATCCTTGAAAACATCCATGCTCTCGAAGAACAGCAAAAAGAAGTGGAAAACGGTGCTCCAGAACAACTAACCGATGTTTGACTCTCGCACAGCGGCGGCGCAGTCATACGTGCACCTCCCTTGCGAGTAGTAGACAGTTTTCCATGATACGTGTGCGCCAGGAAAGTCAGGGGTAGAGCTCCTGGTTGCACATTTGGCACCAACAGTACTTACTTTCTAGCGTGACATCTGTTTTCTGGTGACAGACGGGCTATGCTGTCGCAGGAGGGTCGGATGAAACGACTGTGCGCGTTCGATATAGAGAGGGACCGAAAGAGTGAGCACCTCATCAGTGCCGGGTGGGCTATCTACACCACTGACGCCGAACACCCCGAGACAGGCCACTGCACCGCCAAGGAGGCGGGCGACCTGATGGAGCAGCTGGCTCTCGCAGACGTCCTCGTCGGGCACAACATCGTCGATTCGGACATCCCGTTCCTGCTGGAACACTTCCCCGCGACGATGCAGGAGGCGCTTGCCGGCAAAACCATCATCGACACCCTGCCCGTCAGCCCCGTCGCATTTCCACACAGCCCATACCATCACCTCTACAAGGACTACAAGCCCTTCCCTCTGGCGCCGAACGACCCGGTTCAGGACTCGCTCGAATCGGTTCAGCTGCTATGGGCTGAGGAGAGGGCTCTTAGCGACTACCCACCCGAGGTTCGCTCCGTCCTGCTCACGTTGCTGGGACGCTGCTCGCAGGCATCGGCAGTGGCGGCACAGGTCCGAGGTTCGACGGAGACGCTCACACAAGAGCAGCTCCTGACAACCATCACGGGGACCTGGGGACCACACTTGTGCACGCATGCACTGCCCGCCGTCCTCCAGCAGGCATGGGGTGACGAGACGGCTGCGTGGGCGCTGGCGGTGGTCCTCGCCTGGATCCACCAGGACGACGGCGTGTCCGTCATCGGGCAGTGGCCGCGCGAGCAGACGCCCTACGTCCCACAGTTCCTCCACAACCTGCGCGATGCCAGTTGTGACGATCCCTCCTGTGCCTGGTGCCGTGCATCCAGCCCACGCGAGAAGCTGCTTCAGCTGTTTGGCTTCGACGACTTCAGGCCTAACCAGGAGCCCATCGTCCGCGCGGCTCTGACAGGAGACA
This sequence comes from Coprothermobacter sp., assembly GCA_013824685.1. NCBI lineage: Bacteria > Pseudomonadati > Coprothermobacterota > Coprothermobacteria > Coprothermobacterales > Coprothermobacteraceae > Coprothermobacter > Coprothermobacter sp. The sequence goes on from PNOG01000006.1 coordinate 64,877, forward strand.
ACGTGCTGACGGTCCTGCCCACGGGCGGCGGCAAGTCCCTCTGCTTCCAGCTGCCAGCCCTGATGCAGGCCGAACGGAGCAAGAAGTTGACCATCATCCTGACGCCGCTCATCTCGCTCATGCAGGACCAGGTGAACAACCTGCGCCAGCGCTTTGAGATCCCCAACGTCGCACTCCTCGGCGGAGGACTATCCCCACTGGAGCGCAAGGACGTGTTCGACCAGGTGCGCCTGGGCAACGTCGACCTCCTGTTCATCAGCCCGGAACAGCTGCGCAACCGCAGCACGGTCACGTTGCTGTCATCACGCGAGATCGGCCGGTGGGTCATCGACGAGGCACATTGCATCTCACAATGGGGACACAACTTCCGCGTCGACTACACCTACATCCCGACGGCCATCCACAACATCACGGGCACCGCCGTGCCCATCAGCTGCTTCACTGCGACGGCAAAACGGGAGGTCGTGGAGGAGATCGAGCAGCAGTTCGCGCGGTGCACTATGCAGCCCTTCAAGCGCTTTGCGCCGGATGAACAGCGCACCAACCTCAGCTACCACATCGTAGAGCTGCCCGAGGACCGCAAGAAACCGGAGCTGCTACGCATCCTGCAGGACAACGACGGACCCGCCATCGTGTACGCCCGCACCCGCGCAAAGACCGTCGAGGTCGCGGCGTTCCTGCTTGACAACGGCGTCTCGGCCGACTACTACCACGCCGGACTCGATCCACAGACGCGCGCGGCCAAGCAGCAGGCCTTTCAGGACAGCGAGGTCCGTGTCATGGTGGCAACCACGGCCTTCGGCATGGGCATCGACAAGAAGGACGTGCGCTGTGTCGTGCTCATCGATGCGCCTGACTCCCTGGAGGCGTATGTCCAGGAGATCGGGCGTGCCGGCCGGGATGGGCTGCCATCGGAGACCCTCGCCATCTACAGCGAGCAGGACATCGGAGCCCAGTACAACATGCTGCTGAGACAGCAGATCGGTCGCCGGGACCTGCAAGGGATCTTCAGCATCCTGCGCAACCGCGCGAGAGAAGCGGACACGACCCACCTCGAACTGACAGCGGGAGAGATCGTGGACGACGAGGAAGGTGACCTCTCGTTCGGCATGGATGACCATGACTATGACACACGCACGAGCGTGGCCATCCACTTTCTTGAGCTGCAAGACGCCGTTCAGCGCGGCCTCAACCGCAGCCAGGCAGTGAGTCTGTACCTGCTGATGGACAAGGAAAGCGGGCTCGCCCTGCTGGAGAAGTCGGCCTGCATGACGGCACAGACGAGGGCTATTGCGGTGTACCTGTTCGACCAGTTCGAGGTCACGTCGGCTGATGATACCACGTCGGGCACCGTGAACACCGACCGTCTGCTCGCGGCCCTCGGCGTCGACCGCCAGCTCGTCTGGCGCACCATGGAGACCATGCACCAGCTGAAGATCCTTGAGTACACCATGACCCTGCGTCTGAGTCTGCGCCCGAAGAAGACAAAGGACATCCTGCCGGAGCTCGAACTGTTGACAACACAGATGAAGGCACTGTCTGCTGCACTGACGGAGGACATGCTTCATCCGGCAGAAGGAAAGGATCCCAGTTCGGCGCTGATGGTGGACGCCGACACCATGGTGCTCCGGATCGAACAGGCGACATCGACGAAGATCGTGGAGCAGTCGCGGCTGTACGAGTTGCTGTCGGCTCTGTCCTGTGTCCGTGCCCTGAAGTTCAGCAAGAGGAGCCATGGCCGCTTCGCCGTCACGCTCTCGCCCCCTGATGCTGACGGAGCGTGCGCGCCAGTGACCGCGGACCAGCTGAGCACACTGTGCATAGGCACCGACCGGATGATGCAACACTTCCTCGCAATGGCTCAGGAAACATCGGGCAAGGTGCTCACGGTCGATGCAGCTTCTCTGATAGCTGCTCTCAATCTGGGCGACCAGGGGACGGCAGTCCTGGATGCAGGTGTTCGGCTTCTGTCGCTGTTCCACTTCGTCACGCTGCTCGATGTTCCGGGGCTGTTCTCGCCAGTTATGAGCCTGGAGGTTCGCGTCGCCCAAAGTCCCCAGAGCATCCACGGACGGGACCTCAAGGCGATGCAGGACGAGCAGTGCTTCAAGGTGCGAGCGGTGGAGCAATACTGCCTCGCCATGCTGGCGAAACGGCTGGGCATCGCGAACCTGTTTGGCAACCAGGGACAGGAATTCCTTGCCGACTACTTCCGCCTGACGGAGAAGGAGTTCGTCAAGACTCATCTGCTGGACGTCGAGAACATTATCTACAAGCCAATGACATGGCAGAAATCCGTCGAGGTGATCACGGCGCTGGACGCGCTTTCGTCGGAACAGGCATCGGTCCTCCGAGCAAAAGGGGATGCGGTCATGGTGCTGGCGGGACCGGGATCCGGCAAGACACGGCTCCTCGTGACCAAGGTGGTCGCTCTGATCACTGAGGAAAACGTCAACCCCGTGACAATCCTTGTCCTGGTCTATAACCACGCGGCCCGGCAGGATATCCGCAGGCGCCTTCACGACCTGCTGGGGGAGACTGCCCTATCCATTGCTGTCCAGACGTTTCACTCCTTTGCCCTGGGAGAAGTCTGCCATGTCGACGTGCTGCAGTTGCTACGCGGCGAACACAAGGACCAGGGGTTCAAGGATGCCATCACGACTGCGGCGGATATCCTGGAACGCCACGCAGAGACTGAGCAACTGACCCTGCCCTACCGCTACGTGCTGATCGACGAATACCAGGACATCACGGCGGATCAGTACCGGATGGTCAGCGCGCTGGTGGGGAGACTGCGCGAATCGGGCGACCGTCAGTACATCTTTGCCATCGGCGACGACGACCAGAATATCTATGCCTACAACGGGGCCGACGTCCGGCACATCCGGGCGTTCGAGAAGGATTACGACGCCGTCCAGTATGGCCTGAGCGTCAACTTCAGGTCACTCCCCGGCGTCGTGACGTTTGCCAACCGCCTCATCGAGGGCAACCACGACCGCATGAAGAAGGACATGACGCTCCGTGCACATGACCCGCAGCCAGCGTCTCAGCCTCACTCGGTGTTCTGGACGGAGTACCGGTCACGGGCAGAAGAATCCGCGGATATCCTGGGACTCCTGCAGCAATCGGCCGACAGGAGCGTCGCAATCCTTGGGCGTACCAACGACGATGTCGCCCACATCCGATGGACGCTGCGCCACACAGGCATCGCGTTCAGCGACCTCAACCAGCGCCATTGCAGCTACCTGCCACTGTCCATGTGGCTGGTCAAGAACGACCTGACAGCAAACCCCAACGCTCTGTACAATCCCAGCGCATTGACAGCCCTCTGCGACAACCTGCAGAAAACCCAGAACCTGCGAGACTGGCAGATGCAGGAAGCGCGTGACTGGATCCGCGATCTTGCGTCTGACGGTACTGACGAGCTGACCGGCCAGGACTTGCTGCACGACTTGGTACGATGGACCTTCGAGCCGTCGACCTCGTCGACACGCACGTTCGGCGAAGGTCCACAGCTCTTCGTGGACACCATGCACAAGTCCAAGGGTACCGAGTTCGACGACGTCATCCTTGTCGGAACGGACCGTCTGGAGGTTACCGAAGAAGAACGACGCGTCTGGTACGTGGCCTGCACGCGCGCACGTGCTCGGCTCACGATGTTCGTTGCGCCCTCCGAGCTCCCGCTGCTGGGACAGCTACTTGCGCCACCGCTCGCCTATCGGTCGGACATCAAGCCGGCCGTAGCCCCCGCCTCGCTGCCCCACGAGGTCTGGAGCTACGAACTGACGCCGGGCGACACCTACCTCGGCTCCATCACACGCAAGCCCGACAACCGGGACGTACCCGTCGTACTACGTGGACTAGATGCCGGCAGTCTCCACGTCATCCGGAACGGCAGCAAGTTCGGCCTATGCTCCGACAACGTGCAGCTCACCGCGTCATCCAATGACGGCGCAATTGCAGCAAGATCGTGGCCTCACGACCCAACGACGATGGAAGTGGAATCACCCGTCATCCTGGTCCGCGAGACCGCCGACGAACAGAACTTCGTCACATTGGCGACACTGACAGCGGCGAAGTAGCAGAGCGAGAGGACGGATTGGAGGTCACTCTCCGCATGTACCACACAGCTCGAATTACCAGTTGACCCCAAAGACAGACCCCAAAGACAGACCCCAAAGAC
>PNOG01000007.1 GCA_013824685.1 Coprothermobacter sp.
TGGGCTGGCATCCCGCAGAGCTGCTGCTACAATGGACATGTGCCGCCTGGCGCAACATCACCGTCGGGTCGATGGCCGAAGGATTGGCCGTGTTTGCGAGTGTGCTTGCCTTGTCGCTTGTCGTGCACTGAGCAGGCACGAAGGGGGTTGCCGTGGTGAAGGTACTTGTCAGCATGAACGCGTTCAAAGGAAGCATTTCCACGAAGGCCGCCACCGATGCCGTGGCTCTAGCGTTCGAGGGTGCCGGGTTTCAGGTCGAGAAGGTCTACCTTGCTGACGGTGGCGATGGGACCACCGATGTTGCGGCAGCCCTGGGTGGACGCGTCGAATTCGTGAGCACCTTTGATCCCCTGATGCGCCCCATCGAGGCGCCCGTGGCGTGGCTTGGCCAGACGGCGGTCATCGAGATGGCAAAGGCGTCTGGATGGGCGTTGATTGCCACGGAGGAACGGAATCCCATGCTGACGACCACATGGGGAACAGGCCTGCTCATCAGACACGCACTGGAGCACGGTGCGGACCGGATCGTCCTGGGCGTCGGCGGATCTGCCACGGTGGACGGTGGGCTCGGCATGCTGGCCGCGCTGGGTTTCAGCATCACCGACGAGGCGGGGAATGCCTCATGGCGGGGCGGTGAGGGACTAACCCGACTGGCTCGTATCGTGGCAAACCCGTCGGTGAAGCAGACCAGGCTGGTGGTCGCCAGCGATGTGATCAATCCTCTGCTCGGCCCGACAGGCGCAGCGGCGGTGTTCGGTCCACAGAAGGGAGCCACGCCCGACATGGTGACACTGCTGGAGAAGGGCCTGGAACGGCTGGCTGACATCACGCTGCAGACGACGGGCGTACGGATGCACGATATGCCTGGGGCTGGTGCCGCCGGCGGTGTCGGCGGCGCGGCCGTCGCGTGGCTGGGCGGTCACCTGGAGCCAGGTGCCGAACTCTTCATGGACCTGGAGGACTTCGACGCCCGAGCTGTGGGATGTGACGTGCTCGTGACCGGTGAGGGCAGCATTGATGCTCAGACAGTGTATGGCAAAGCCCCGGTTCGCGTGGCGCAGCGTTTCCGCAAGGCTTCGCCGGACGGGTTGACCGTGGCTATCGCCGGGGCCGTGCGCGATCGGGCACAGGTCCGTGAGGCCGGCATCGACGTTTTTGTCACGATCCTCGACCGCCCCATGAGTGAACGCGAGGCCATGGAAAACGGGCGGGCCCTGCTGACACAGGCGGCCGCCGAGCTGGCGCATCTCCTGTCACTGAAGAAGTGATGCTTGACTGTTCTGCGATATACTGAGGGCACTCTCGATCTGGAGGTACAGATGAAGACAGTCGGCGATACGCTTCCACCTTTTGAATTGCAGGACCAGAATGGTGAGGCGGTACGGGACTCCGACCTGCGGGGCCACTGGACGGTGCTGTACTGCTATCCCAGAGACATGACGCCAGGATGCTCGCAGGAGGCGCTTGTATGACCGAGCTCGAGGAGTACCAGAAGGCGAGAGACAGGGTCCAGGAGGTCAAGGGCTTCTATGCCCACGCGGCCATGTATCTGGTGGCCAACGTGGCTCTGGCCGTCTTGAACCTTGTCACGCTCAGAAAGAACGACGGCATCATCTGGTTTATCTGGCCGCTTATCGGATGGGGCATCGCTCTCGCGGTGCATGCCATCTCGGTCTATGGCATCGGGCAGTTCCTGGGCAGGGACTGGGAACAGCACCAGATCCAGCAGGAGCTCGACCGCCGACACAACGAACCTCCAGACGAGACCTGACACGCCGGCCGCGACACGCGTCCCTCCCCATCATTCCGGCAAGAATGGGATGCGAACCCTTCCGGTTTCCGTCATTCCCGCGAAGGCGGGAATCCAGTCTGTCCCCTTGCGACGGACAGTTCTTCGTCTCAGGTGGTGAACTTACCACGCAGGGCGGAATTACCAGCTGACCCCATATCCAGGTATCCTACGCCCTCTCCGTCATTCCCGCGCTTCTTTCCGTCATTCCCGCGAAGGCGGGAATCCAGCTCTATTGCTGGGAGAGCTTTGGAGCCGTCCTGAGAATGTCAGGTCCGAGGTGCTTTGCATCTTGAACTCAAAGTGGTAGTGAGCCTGAGGGCTTGGAGAATGCAAAAGGAGAAGCCATGGACAAGAACAAGAATACCTCCAATTCAGTTGACGAGTACATTTCGAAGTTTCCAAATGAAGTTCAAGGAATACTCAAAGTGCTGAGAGAAGTCATAAAGAGGGCTGCACCAGATGCAGAAGGAAGGATAAGCTATCAGATGCCTACCTTTGTGTTACGCGGAAATCTGGTTCATTTTGCTGCTTATAGAAGGCACATAGACCTTTATCCAACTCCAAGTGGCATTGAAGCGTTTAGACTCGAACTGTCGCAATATAAGGGTGCAAAAGGTTCAGTACAATTTCCAATAGACAAGCCTCCACCGTATGAGTTGATAAGCAAGATCGTCAAGTTCAGGGTTGCCGAGAATATCAGCTTGCTGAAGAGAAACTGAAGAAGAAGGTGTCAAAACGGTAGGCTTCAACCCTTTCCCAAGTAGTGAGACAGCGAATCTCATTCTGAGGAGAATGGACTGGAACGATGTCAATGATCTATTCGAAATGAGAGATGATCAACGAATGAACATGCGGATAGGCCCATGTAGCATTGCCCGCCAAATTGCCAGCTGACCCCATATCGCAGGAACCGTCGCAGAATGTTACACCCTCCGTCATTCCCGCGAAGGCGGGAATCCAGTCTTGGCCAGGCGTACTTACCACTGGGGCGTGTAACTACCAGCTGACCCCATATCGTCCATTGTGGCAGTTCTCGCAAGAAGCTGGGCTCTACCAGCCACCACCTCCGCCTCCACCGCCTCCACCGCCGCTGAACCCACCACCTCCACCACCCAGGCCGGAATTGCTGCCAGGGGCGACCGCTGAGGCGCTGATGACGTTGTTGAACCCGTTCCCGATGCTACTGGCAAACGCTGCCGGGTTGACAGGGTTCCAGTACATGCCATAGTACCAGACGGGTGCATACGGGCGTCCCTCCGCGGCCATGCGGGCGAACACGCTGGCAAACTGGTTGGACCAGCGCTGCTCCACATCCAGTGCAAGGGCATAGGGCAGGAACTTCTCGAACATCTCCGGGGTGCGCTCGGGCGGGTTCATCAGGTTCATGCGGTCCTTTTCGGTCACGGAAAGGAACAGCTTGAACCCTTCAATCTCGTTCATCAGCTTGCGTCCCGCAGCGGTGTATGACTTGAGCGCGACGCCGAATACGACGCCCATGACGGCGAGCGCTGCGATGACGACTACGGGCGCGACAAACTGCGCCGCCGACCCGGAGAAGGACAGGAAGACGGTGAGCAGGGCTACGGCCACCGAGATGAGGATGCCGATGACCAAGTGTCCGAGGTTGCTGACGAAGAACCTCGGCTGGTAGTCGGCTTCCAGGGGCTTCTTGTTTGCGATGATCGCGCGCTGGATGTCTTCGGCGTCTTCCCGTTCGAAGTCTGCGCGCGCGCTCGTCCCGAGGAGGACTCCGGCAAGAGCGAGCTCGTCATCGGACAGGACAGTCTCGGGAGCTGTGTCCCGCTCGATCCAGTACTTGCGGCGTTCCTGATGGATACTGACGTATCGTTTGACTGCCATGTCGATGAGCGCAGCGGTGAAGGTCTTGCTGTCGTGTGCCATATGCGACAGGTACCGGGCGCCTCCGGGGGACATCCCTTCCGGCGGTGCAAAGTGTGCAAAGATCGTGCCGCGGTCGGGATCCTTGCCAAACCGGTACCACGCGGTCATGTAGTAGAGGAAGACCGCCAGCAGACCGATGAGACCGACGATGAGGGCGCTGTTGTCGCGGAGGAACCAGCCTAGCCGCATTGCGGCGCTCGGCGTCGTCGCATACCCCTTGGGCCAGCCGACCGCGATGGTCAGGCCTTCGCCAGGGTTGAGGACGGAGGTCGTGACGAACGTCGGGGTGCCATCTGTGCCTTGTGTCGTCGTCACGGCGCTGGTCGTCGAGCCGGGGACACCCGTGTAGGCGCTGAGACCGGTGATCTTCGCGGCAGCGCCTGCGGGCAGTGTCACGGTCGCAGACGCACGCTCAATGGGAAAGACCCAGCCGCTTCCGGTCACGTTCCAGTACAGCTCGTCATGGTCGGCGAAGTAGCCCAGCTCACGGTCCACGCTGAACCGCAGCGCCCAGGTGTGTTCACCGGGCTCAATGAGGGTGTCGGCGCTTCCGATCTTCACACGCTTGCCATTGGCCCGGTTCTCCACAGTGTACGGCTCGGTCCGCCCGTCCCGCTGAACTCCCAGGACGCGGAAGTCGATGACAAGGCGGCCACCCGTTCGAGCGTTGGAGTAAATCGTCGGAAAGTCATAGTAGATGCCGTGCTGGATCTGATCGCCGGTCACGATGGCCCTGATGATGTTCTCAACGCGCATCGACCCATCCTGGCCGACCGTGATTGCACTGTCGAAACTGGTGATACGTTCCTGTTCGGCCAGGGCCAGTCCCGGGATGGCCAGGAGGAATACGGTCGCCAGCACGACGGCTAGGGTCAGCAGCCTACACGTTCTCATGTGTGCTCCTTTCAGTTTCTTGATTCGACAGGCACCATGGTGCAGTCGACGACGGCACTTCAGCGCCATATCGCGGCAGAAGCCATCCTCCGTTTGACAGTGTCACGGAACTGCTCTACCACTCCTCCTGGGCGCCCAGTGTCAGGGCACGCGGAGAGCGGACTACCATCCCCCTCCACCCCCTCCACCACCCCCGCCACCGGAGCCACCACCCCCTCCACCGCCCCCACCACCACTGCTGCTGAACCCGGAGCTTGTTCCTGGAGCCACCAAGGAAGCGGCGATTGCGGACGCAAATGCCCCTGACAGCGACGAGCCGAGTGTCGAGAAGCCGGTGGAGTGCCAGGTTTCACCGGAGAACCACACCGGCTGGTACGTCGGTTGACCGGACGCGTCAGTGCGTTCGAGGACGTCAGCGAAGTTCTCGCTCCACTGCTGCTCGACGTCGAGGGCCAGCGCATAGGGCAGGTACCGCTCGAAGGTTTCGGGCGTGTGGTCGACGGGGGTCAGCATGTTCATGCGGTCCTTCTCGGCAACGCTGAGGTACAGGCGGAACCCGTCGATCTGGTCCAGGACATGCCGCCCCTTCGGTGTATAGGCGCGCAGGAGACGGAAGAAAATCACATCGATGGCCGCCGTCACGAAGACCAGTGCCAGGAGCAGGGGCCCCGCTATTACCACGAACGCGATCGTGCCGATGAGCTCACCCAGCAGAAACGGTATGGCGAAGAGCGTGAGACCAAGTGCTCCTGGGAGCTTGAGCATCCGCTTTCCCAACGTGTCTGTCGACCGTCCACGCCATGACGCGACGATCTGGGCAACCAGCGCCGCGACCCCGAACGTCCATATCGACAGCCAGAACGACATGAACAGGAACCCGAAGACCCTCTCTGGCTGCGTCGTGCCCAGGAGGCCGGTAGCGACGATTCCCGCAATGGAGAGAGCGACGCCTGTCGCCGCGTAGCGCACGTTCGTGACGAAGTACCCCTTGCCATACGCCTTTCGCAGAGCCTGCTCAAGTGCCTTGCGGACGGCCTGAACGCGGCCATGTGCGCTCTGCCTGAAGGCAAGCCGCGTCTTCGAGCGGCCTTCGAACAGCTCCTGCAGGAGTTCGATCTCGTCGGGGAGAAGGCCAGACGGTGCGGCACCGGTCGTATCTACCGCAAACGAGCCGTCCTTGCCCTGTGAGATGACCAGTGCTCCCTTGACTGCCAGCCCCGTTATTGCGGCTGACAGTCCTTTGGTGTCGGGCCCCATGAGCCGAAGATACCGTATTGCCGCAGGGCTGAGTCCCTCTGGTGGTGCAAACTGCGGAACGATGGTTCCACGCCGGGGATCACGGCCGACGCGCAGCCAGGTGAGCAGGTAGTAGAGCAGGAGGCCGAGGGTCGCCAGGGTGGCGATGCCGAGCCCTCGGTTGTCCCGTAGCCACCACAGCAGAGTCTGGAGCGATGATGGTGGAACCACGAAGCCCTTGGGCCACCCGACGACGACGCTCAGGCCCTCGAAGCGTGCGAGCGGGGCCGTCGTCGTGAACACAGGGTTCCCGCTCTCGTCGCGCGACATCGCGTAGTCCGTGCCCGTTGCGCCCTGTGGACCGGTATAGGCAGTAAGTCCGGTGATCTGCTGCCACGCGGTTCCGGGCAGGATGACGGTACAGCCGGCACGGTCGATGGGGAACTCCCAGCCGTTTCCCGTCACGTTCCAGAACAGCTCGTCATGGTTATCGAAGAACCCCAGCTGGCGGTCGGAGGAGTACGTGAACACATAGGTGTGCTCACCAGGTTCCAGGTCCACAGAACTGGACCCGAAATAGACCCGGACACCATTCGTCTGCCGGGTCGCATGCCATGGTTCAGTCGAGCCGTCCCGCACGAGGCTGAGGACCTGGAAGGCGACCCGCACGGGTGCACGCCCCGGGTTCGTGTAGGCGGTGGGGAAGTCACGGTACAGGCCATGCTGGATGGTGATCCCTGCCGAGACGAAGTGAATTGTCTCCTGGACGGTCATCGTCGAGTCGGCATGGACAGTGACGACGCTGTCAAACGACAGGATGCACTCTGCTTCGGCAGCCCCCACCCTGTCCACAGGGGACAGGACCAGGAGGGCTGTCATCAGCACGAGAACAGTACAGGCGAGCTTCTTCATGGCCGGCGCCTGACGCATGAACGGACTGCTACTTGTTGTCGAACGAGACCTTTGGTGATTCACGCTCCTCGGCGCCATTCAGCTCGAAGAACTCAGCTTTCTTGAAACCGAACATGTTTGCGACGAAGACGGAAGGGAACGTCTCGCACATGATGTTGTAGTCCCGTACCGTGCCATTGTAGTATCGGCGGGACATCTGGATCTGGTCCTCCAGGTCCGCAAGCTTCGCCTGCAGGTCGAGGAAGTTGGTGTTTGACTTGAGGTCGGGGTAGGCTTCGGCGACGGCGAACAGGGTCTTCAGGGTCGCAGTCAGCTGATTCTCAGCCGCGGCCTTGTCAGCGACGCCGGTTGCCCCCATGGCGCGGGAGCGCATTTCGGTGACCTCGGTGAAGACCTTTTCCTCGTGACCGGCAAACCCCTTGACCGTCTCGACAAGATTCGGGATGAGGTCATAGCGGCGCTTCAGCTGGACGTCCATGCCTGACCAGGCTTCGTCCTTCATCGTACGTTTGCGGACGAGCTGGTTGTAGATGCCGATGAGCCATACGACCAAGAGAGCAATGACTCCAAGAGCGATTAGCCAAGGCATTGTGTTCCTCCTTTTGCGGATAGCGGAAATACAGTGTCGCCCAATACTGCCAGGCGCCTGTCCATAGTGTAGAGAAAACCGTGCATATGCAAAAGTGCTATGGGATCAGCTGGTAATTACCGCCCGATGTGGGAAGTTCAGCACCTGAGACAGAGAGCTGTGTGTCACAAGGGAACAGGATGGATTCCCGCTTTCGCGGGAATGACGGAGGAAGACGCTTTTCACATGGGCTGGTTCTGTAACCTCAGCAGGAAATGGAAGTGAAGGATGACAGAATACTGCTGGTCTAGAGGTCTGTGGCTGGAAAGTCGTCCCTGTCCTCGGGCATGTCCGCTGGTAGCTGGAACGTGCCGTCCCCTTCGCACGGGAACGGGACTGCTGCTACGACAGCAGACGCGTTGAGAGGGCCGTAGATGTGGGGGTAATAGAGTCCGTCAGACGGTTCCCAGAGCGTTTCCGCGTCGAGCAACTTCTGGCTGATGCACAGGAGCAGCAGACCGTGCCTGCCATGGTAGTGACGGTTCGCAACGTCCGTGACCTGTTCCAGCGCCGCGCAGTGGATGAAGCCGTCGTTCGCGTAGGTTTCGGGGACGTACTCCCCCCCGAGCAGCGCCTGCTGCCACAGGTCTTCGGTTTCGATGTGATAGATCATCGCGTTTCTTCCTCCAGCCAGGAATGTGTCGTTACGGTCGGGGTGTCGTGCCCTTCGCCTTACAGGTGAGATGGTCGAAGTGGACTTCCAGCACCACGAGACGGGACAGGGCTTCGTCGGGAAAGACCTCTTCGGGGACGCCGGGATGACACTGACGGAGGATGACATTCAGGTCTCGGGCCTTCGCCCGGGGGTCGAAGACGAATGATGCGGTGCCGGTTCCGATGACCGTGACGTAGTTCGCCGTGCACTCCTCGCCCGTTGCCCCGGTCACGATCTGGATGTCCTCATCGACCTCGACGCAGACGCGCGGGTTGGCGCGCAGGATGTCCACCTTCCTCCCCTGAACCGCAGCGTGGAGAAGCAGGTGTTCGCCGTCCCAGCCGCAGTTCATGGGGACCAGGTACGGCTCGCTCCCATCCACCATCGCGACGCGGCACAGCGTGGCACGTCCCAGAATGCGCCGGATGACCGCCGTATCGGTCACCTCGCATTCTTTCCTTCTCATTGGTCTCTCGGTCGCTCCCATGGTTCCTCCCCTGCCCCTTCAGGGGCACGCGAACAGTATATGAAAAACTCCGCAGCCGTCACGGGCTGCGGAATTGGACGGGCATATGGAATTGAGTCAGGGGTTGAGCCTGTGCACCGTGAGGTTGCCGTTTGTCGTCCGGGCGGACAGCGTTCCTTTCGGCACTCCAAGGTCGCCTCTGATGCTGTGTTTGGACGCCGTGGCGTTGTCGAGGGTGATGCCGTCCATCACCAGGTTTCCGTTGGTGGTCGACGCCTCAAGCGTTGCAGGAAGGTCCGGTGCAACCCAGAGGATGAGGTTGCCGTTGGTCGTGTGAACGTCGACTGTTGTCCCGTCGAGCGCGGCAACCTCGCACTCAATGACCCCGTTGGTCGTCGTCGCTCCGGTGACCGCGGTGACGTTGCGAAGCGTGATATTCCCATTGGTCGTCGAGGCGCGCACGGCTCCCTCGATGTTCTCGGTCGTCACACTGCCGTTGCTCGTATGCAGCTCCATTGTGCCCCTCACGCCAGTCGCCTCTATGGAGCCGTTCGTGGTACTGGCTGTGCGGACCAGCATGGAACGTGGGACACGAAGCTCGTAGTCGATGGAGACACGTGCAGGCTCACGCAGGACGGTTGTCACGACAGTGAATGAGTCCCCTTTCGTGACGTCGATTTGAACCTTGTCGAACTCGGACCTGCCGTAGTTGGTGTGCTTCACGGCGTGGACGACGATGCTGTCCCCGTCGGCAGGCACGATGGTGATGGTGCCATTGCGGTTCTGGACGTCGAGGCACGCTCCCACAGTAACGGGATACGTCTCCTCGAACGTGTCAGTGATCGTCGTTCCGAAGCCGCCCCCATCAAGCGTGATGCATCCAGGTACAACCAGCGCTATCGTCAGCACCAGGATTGCCAGCAGAATAGTCGCACGGTTTGATCTCATCTCTACACCTCTCTCGCAGGGAATGTCGTGTGTCACCTCGTCTACGTGAAACTGCTTCCAAAGGTTACGCTTCAGCCGGTTGTGCTATGCGGCGGCCGACCCGTAGTTACCCCGAGTGTCTGGAGAGCATGCTCTCAGAGCTTCCGCAGTCATCCCCTGCGATGCTGTGAGCGCTTCGCAGTCGTTCTCTTGACATCATGATGATGTGTACTAGATTAGTAGTACACCAAGACGCTAGAGTACTTAACGCATGCATGAGAATGCTCAGCATGAGGAGGCGTGACATGGAGTTTGATGACAGGACTCCCATCTATACACAGATCATGGACCTGGTCAAGAGGCGGATCGCCGTCGGGGAGCTGAAGGTCGGGCAACAGCTGCCCTCGGTTCGCGACCTCGCCCAGCAGGTCGTCGTGAACCCGAATACGGTGCAGAAGGCCTATCTTGAGCTGGAGCGTGAAGGGTATGTCGCGACGCAGCGCGGCATGGGGACCTTCGTGTCCGGCGACCACGATACCGTCGACCTTCTGCGGCAGGGGCTTGCGCGCGACATCGTGGAGGCATATGTTGCGGGCATGCGCTCGCTGGGGTATGGCCCGGAGGAGATTGCGGCGATGGCAGGAGAGGCAGCCAGGAAGGAGACGAAATGAGCATGCTCGTACAGATCAGCAGTCTCACCAAGCGCTACATCACGACGACGGCGCTGTCCGACGTCACGCTGGAGTTGCCCGAAGGGCACATCATGGGACTGCTCGGTCCCAACGGCAGTGGCAAGACGACACTGATGAAGATCCTCGCAGGCCTGGTATCGCCTACGTCGGGGAGTGTCCTTGTGGATGGTATGGCTCCGGGCGTCGAGACCAAGGCAATCGTCTCGTTTCTGCCAGACGTGAACCACCTCGACCGGTGGATGTCGGTCGGCGAGGCCGGTGACTTCTATGCAGATTTCTATGTGGATTTCGACCAGAAGCGTTTTGAGGAGCTGCTCGCCATCATGCGCCTCACCTCCGGTCAGAAGATCGGCTCGCTGTCCAAGGGGATGGTCGAAAAGGCCAGGCTGTCGCTGGTCTTCTCACGCCGGGCACGGCTCTACGTCCTGGACGAGCCCTTCGGGGGACTGGACCCCCTTGCGCGCAGTCAGGTTCTGGACGCCCTGGTCGCCAACTTCCGCACTGACTGCTCGATGATTCTGTCGACACAGATGGTTGCCGAGGTCGAGCGCTTCTTCGACGATGTCGTCTTCCTCGACAGTGGTCGTGTGGTCCTGGCAGGCGATGCCGAAGAGCTGCGCACGAGGCGAGGCGCATCGATCGAGGAGATTTACAGGGAGGTGTACGGACATGTGGAAGCTCGTTAGGTATCAGCTCAGGGGCCGCAGACTCCTCTACACGATTGGACTCATCATCATGGGTGCGCTGACGCTGTATCAGGCGACGCGCTTCATCGGGATGTGGGAGAATCCGCTGCAGTCGGCTCCTGTCTCGATGGGCGTTCCGCTGGCGATGGCCTTCTTCTGGGTCCTGTTCTACGCGGTCATGACGGTCATCAACATTGTCACCTATACGCAGGACCTTTATGGCGACACCGGGTACCTTGTCTTCGGCTTGCCGCTCCGCGGAGCAGAGGTCCTGGGTTCCCGTATCGTGCTGCTGGTCGTCGATACGCTCATGACCCTGCTGGGTGGCATGACAAGCGTCATCGTCCTGGCGTGCCTTGCTCCAGGTCTGGCTCAGGAGATACGGCCCTGGGTCGGCAGGTTTCTGCTGACCGGCGACTACTGGGTGATGTGCCTCGGCGTCCTGGCAGTGATTGTCAGCTTCATGGCGATCATGTTCTTTGGTGTGACGTTTGGCAAGACGCTCACCAACTCGAAGAAGCATCTTGGAAGCGTCTTCTCTGCGTTCGTCGTCATCGTCGTGCTGTGGTTGAGCGCGCTGCTCGGCAGCCTGCTCGAGATGCAACTGATCGAGGGGGTCCACCTCACCCTGAACCCCTGGGAAAACATGCCGTTCCTGGGAGCGGGGACGCAGCCGGTCCAGTTTCCGCTGGTCTCTCCGCTGATGTTTGTTGCGCTCGGCGTTCTGGCGTTTGCCGTGACGTCCTGGCTCATGGACCGCAAGCTCAACCTGTAGAGGGCGGTATCGCACCGGCCGACCTCTGGCGGAACAGGGGTCTGCCGGCGTCCATATGTGGCGCCAGAGTGGTTTGTTCAATACACCAAATGATGTATCATATATTTATGAAACGCGCTATCGATTCAGGCATGACCGGGTCCATACAACCACGCATCAGGTCCATCACGTGCGGCCTTACGCCTGCTGAACGCTTGCCGCCGATGAGTCTGGATCCGATGACACTGCGGATACCTGCTCAGGTCCTGGCAGTCACCGGACCGGTGGTGCACCGGTCGTCCCCCTACCATGGCAGGTGTGGGCTGGTCTTGTTGCTGCAGAATGCTTCGGAGCAGCGGTTTGTGCTCAAGGTCGCCCGCGGAGCGTATCGCATGCAGGAGCTCGCCCTTGAATATGAGGTGCTGAAGCTGCTTCATGGAACGGCGATCCCTGTGCCGATGCCCCTTGTCCATGTCCAGAACCGGCCTCTTGGATTCTTGTTGCTGGAGCACGCTGCTGGCCGCTCTGCGACCGACGTTCTGCGTGAGGCTGGTTCCAGTGACGACCGAGACCGTATCGCCATGGCTATGGGCTCCATGCTGTCGATGCTGCACCATCTGCCGGTAGGAACGGTGAGCTGGCAGGATTGCGTCGACGGGCAGCTGCTCTGGGCCGAGCGTCATCTGCAGGAGAAGGTGATGAGCAGGGCCGAATTCCGCGCCAAGGGCATCACGGGCGACCCCGTCAAGGAACTTGAGCGCCTGAGGGCGACCTGTCCCACGCCGGGCGTTGTCGCCGTCCTGCATGGCGACTTTCGACCAAAGAACGTTCTGCTGGATGGGGAGCGGATCATGTCCGTGCTGGACTGGTCCTTCGCGGACCTCGGCGATCCATGGTACGATCTCGCAACGATGTTCGGGTATCTGGACCCCGCCGGTCAGCAGGTGTTCCTGAATGCGTACGGGCTCGAGACCGTCGACCGCGAGCGTCTGGACTGGTTCCGCTCCCTCTCCGTCTACCTGGCCGTCTGAAGTTCGGCTATAGATCCAGCGAACTTCTGCGCGCGAAAGCCTCCTATGATCGCACCTTACGGACGTAGACCACGGATCCCGCAACGAGGAAGGTGATGCCGGCGAGTCCCAGAACCAGCAGATTTGGCGCGATCGCAGCAAATCCCAATCCGCGGACGACGATCTTGTTGAGGCCGTTGACGGCCCAGTACTGCGGAAACGCACGTGCCAGCTGCTGCATGAACGGAGGGGACACCTCGATCGGCCACCACGAGCCCGCAATCATCGAGGTCCCGTACGTCACGAATGACGCGATGACCCCTGCCTGAGCCATCGTTGTGCACAGCGACCCGACCAGGACGCCAAGCCCGGTGGCCGCGAATACGTACACCAGAACCATCACTGCAACCGCCAGAGGGTCGCGGCCCCAGTCAACCCTCAGAACCAGTCTTCCCCACAGGATGAACAGGGCAAACTGCGCAATCCCTACGACCATCATTGCCATGAGTTTTCCGCCGAGGAAGGCCATGGTGGACGTCGGGGTTGTCATGATGCGGGCAAGGGTGTTGCGGAGGCGCTCGCTTACCAGGGCGGTAGCGGTCCCCAGGACGCCGGCCATGACGAACATGGCGCCGAACCCGGTACTGCTCTGCGTCGCGCTGTCTGGGAGCTGGACCTGTGGCTGCGTGCGCGCCAGGACGGAGTAGTCGGTTGTGACTGTCGGCGCGTCGGACAACGTCGTGCGCGCGCTGGCGAATGCTGTTCGCCACGCCGCGAGACGACCAGCTGAATCGAGCGTCACCCACTGCGCAAGCTGATCAGTCGTGACCGAAGCTGCGTACGCCAGCGTCGATATGCGGGCGGCCGCATTGGACACGAGCTGCTCCAGGAAGTAGCCGGATGACTGCCCCGCCGACCGTACCACCTCGACACTCGTCCCGGTGCCGGCTTCCACGGCAGATCCAAACCCTCGCGGTATGACGATGAGCACGGGTATCTTCTGGTCTTTGAGCTGCTGCCTGCCGTCTGCCTCGGACGGGGTCTGGACGTCAAGCGCGGACTCGGCACGAAGGGCCTGCTCGAACACACTGCTGGCTGTCGAGTCGTCGAGGTCGACGAAAGCGACGGGCACTTTGGGCGCAGGACCGGAGGACCCGAATCCACCAAATGCTGCACCCACGATGGTTGTGAAGATGATGGGGACGAGCAGCAACCAGATGAACGACGATCTGTCCCGTGCGATGAGACGCAGCTGAAGACCTGCGACGACAAGCGCTGTGCGGAACATGGCAGACTCCTCTTCTAGTGGTAGTTCCTGTTCAGGACCGTGACGGAGATGAACAGGAATACGGCAGCCATAGCCAGACAGACGCCGACGGGGCGGAGGATGGACGAGACGCCGCCGCCGTTCACCATGAGGCTGGTGAAGCCTTCGATAGACCACCGCGTGAACGTGAGTCGCGACACGGAGTTCATCCAAGCCGGCATGTTGTACACGGGCCACATCGTGCCACCGAGGAGACTGTAGATGAGCGCTACGGCAGGTCCGATCGAGCCAGCCTGTTCGGGCGTGCGCGCGAGGGCTGCGACCAGCGTCGAGAGACCTGCCCCGGCCAGCACGCTTGCTGTGGCCATGACGATGACGGCGGGCACCGAAGCGCCCCAGTTGACACGGTACAGCAGCCGCGTCAGCACGATGATCATGGTGAACTGCAGGGCGGCGATGACGAAGATGCCGACCAGCTTGCCCAGCAGAACCTGGACACGAGAGGTCGGTGTTGCCAGGACGCGCGACAGCGTGTGCTGGCGCTGTTCCTCCAGCATGCCTTCAGTGCCGGTATTCGCGGTGAAGATCAGGTATAGCAGGGCCATACCCACCGCATAGTAGTCGAGGGCCCGGGGCACCTTGATGCCCTCCTGGGTCGTAGTCCTCACGGAAACGGTGCCCGTCTGCTGGGACGCGCCGACTTCGTCGATCACCGATTGGACAGCCTCCTGCATGCGTTGCGGCGGGACGACTCGGGACTGCTGAAGGGTCTGGATTGCGATGGATGCAGCCAGTTGTCTGCGCTGGACCTCCGCCGTGAAGGACTCCACGACGTTGCGGATGATGCCAGCCTGGGTAGGGGTGTCGGGGTTGCCGAGGACGGTGATGGACACCTTCGTACCGGCGGATACTCCATCGCTGAACCCTGCCGGGATGATGACGGCCGCACCCGTCTTCCCCTGTTCGACAAGCGTACGCGCCTCGGCCTCGCTGGGGACGGTCGTGACGACGAGCAGATCCGCCAGCTGTGGGCTGGCGAAGACGTCCTGTGTCAGGCGCCTGGCCATATCGCCGCCGTCGAGGTCGACGAGTGTGACGTTCGCCGTGAACGAGCTGCCCGCCCAGTTGAAGACAGTTCCCAGGATGATGATCATCGCCATGGGGATGATCAGCAAGATCACAAATGCGGACTTGTCGCGGACACGGACCTTCAGGTCTTTGACTGCGATATGCCAGAACTTCACGTCAGTCCCTCAAGCTGGTCCCTGTGAGGTTGAGGAACAGGTCTTCCAGGTTTGGCTCCTTCACGTCGATGGTCGACACGGGACAGCCTGCGTCGTCGAGCGTGGAGATGATGCCGGCGAGCAATGATCGGCCCTGGTCCGTTGCGATGTGGATCGTCTTGTCGCGGAGTTCGACGGTGTCAACTCCCGGCAGTGCCGCAAGGCGGTCGCGGACCGCGCCGTCAGCCTCCCGGACGAGCTGTACGCTGATAATGTCCTTGTTGCCGGCCTGAAGCCGCAGGTCTTTCTGCGTGCCATCCGCAATGACCTTGCCATGGTCGATGATCGCGATATGTGTGCACAGGAACTCGACCTCTTCCATGTAGTGACTTGTGTACAGCAGCGTCATACCTTGGTGGTTGAGCTCCTTCAGAGTTGCCAGGATGCTGTTGCGTGACTGCGGGTCCACGCCGACGGTCGGCTCGTCGAGGATCAGCAGCTTGGGCTGATTGAGGAGACCGACTGCGATGTTGATGCGGCGCTTCATGCCGCCCGAGTATGTCTCGATGCGGTCCTTCTGGCGGTCGGCCAGCTGGACGATGTCGAGGACGGCGTCGACCCGAGACGCAAGCATGCTTGCAGGGACGTCCTGCATGCGCGCGAAGAATGTCAGGTTTTCCCGGGCCGACAGCGTCGGGTACAGTGCGATGTCCTGCGGCACGACGCCGATCAAGCGGCGGACCGCCATCGGGTCACGGAGGATGCTGTGCCCGTCGATGACGACGTCTCCACTGGAGGGCACGACCAGGCCGCACATCATGGAGACGGTCGTGGTCTTGCCGGCCCCGTTGGGTCCCAGCAGGCCGAACGCCTCGCCCGCGGGAATGCTGAAGTGCACGCCGTCCACGGCGGTCAGCTTGCCGAAGCGTTTGGTGAGGTCCTTCACTTCTACCAGCATTCTGGTCTCCTTCTCATAAGTGGCTGAGACCGTGGAACAGATATGGCTGTCCCGGCGTTCCCAGTCGACTAGCGCGGCTGTTCGACCGCGCGCTCGTAGACGAATACGTCCGGTTCGCCGTGTCGCCAGACGTCGAATTCGAGTCCCGTCACCGTCTCAAGCAGGTTCGTGTGGACGGACTGACCGGCCGGAATCATCGTCTGGAGGTACTTCGCTCCCGGATAGAGGGCAAGTGCGTGACGGATGAGCACGTCCAGGTCCTCCGGGCTCCCGTCTGCGAAGTCGATCGAGGCCTCGGCAGGCCCGTGGTCGGGACGGCAGACGACGAACAGGCTACGCAGTGACCCGTTGCTGTCACGAAGGCCGACGGCCCTGTCGAAGGCAGGCCAGGCGACGACGTCGGGGCGAGCGACCGGCCAGAACTTCCACCCCTGAGGGAGGAAACCGCAGCTCTTTGTGATGGATGCTGATCCCTGGATCCACGCGCGTGCCTCGTCGAAGGGCACTGCGGCGGCCAGTGGCGACAGTTCTGCGCAGGCACGGGCAGGGGAGTCCAGCTTCGCCTCTGCCAGGATGAACGATGCCACACGCTGAAAGCGGTACTGCTCGATGATGTGGATACTTGCAAGGTTGTCGACGTACGTCGAGAGTCCGATGCGCTGCGCGCCCTCGCGGGTGGCCTTTTCGATGAAGTACTCGGTCAACGCTTTGCCGGCGCCGCGCCCCTGGGCTGCCGTATCGGTGCGGATGCCCTCGAGCCACACGTAGCCGGGGGTCAGATTGACCGTGCGCGCGAACGCGATAACGGATCCGTTCAAGTCGGCAACCGCCACCTCGGAATCTCGCATGCGGAGCCATTCGTCGATGACGTGTGGAACGTAGTCGTCGCCTTCCCATATCTGGGAGCTGATGGCAACGATCCGCTCGCGGTCAGCAAGCCGTGCTGTACGAATGGTGACTCCCATACATTCCTCCTGTCATTGCAGAGTGACGGCAGACTACGCTGCTCCATAAGAAGTATATCTATGTGCCCAAAAGGCTTCAATATGTGTATGGCATCACCCGGGAGTCATTGCTGGCCACTTGGCTGCGGACATGCAGGCAATCTCCGGGTCCGCACAAGCGACGCGGGAATCCCGGACGGCAGCGATGAGGTCGTCTGCCGCCGGATGTTGCAGCGCGAACGCGACGAACTGCTGCTCGTCCTTGTCCATGACGTCTTCTCTAGAGGAAACGCGCCCAGAAGAAGATAGTCAGCGGGAACAGGAGAGTCGAGACGACAACGTTCCGGGACAGTTTCTGGACGTCCAGGCCGATCTCAGCGCCGTACACGACGCTGGCAACCATGGTGGGCATGGCGCTCTGGATAATGAATGCGCTGCGGATGTCTCCGGCGACGGGCAGGACAAGCGTCAGTGCCAGCGCCATCGCCGGTACGAGGGCGAGCTTGATCCCCGCCGCGATGAGAGCGCGCCAGTTGAAGTCCAGCTCCACGTTCAGCCCGACGAACAGCATGGCCAGGGGCGACGTCGAGTTGCCCACGAGTTTGCAGGCATCGGTGAAGAACTGTGGAAGCGCAACTCGCTTGAGGATGAGGGCAAGGAGCATGGCGACCAGGGGCGGATTGACGAAACTGCGGGCATTCTTGCGCACCCAGATACCTAGGGCCATGAAGGAATGCGTTTGCTCATAGATGACCGCAAGCGGCAATGCCTCCTGACCGAGGATTGTCTGTACCACAGGGTATCCCATGAACCCGGTATTCCCGAGGAATCCAGAGAAGACCGTTTCGCGATAGCGCACGGGGACGAGCCTGAAGGTCAGGTATCCGACAGCCTGGATGACGATGACACCCGGAATGAGCCACAGCGCCTTCATCGGGATGGGGTTGCTGTACAGGCTGATGAACGTGAGGGCGGGGAGGGAGACATTGAACACGAACTTGCGGATGCTGGTGGCGTCCTGCGTCGAAAGGACATGGAGCCGACGAAGGAGGATGCCCACGACCACGATGAGGATCAGCGTGAACACGGGACTCATTTCTGCCAGGCCGACAAGTTGTTTCATATCCTTGCCATGATAGTGGAAAAGGGACATCGCGTCCAGCCTTGGGCGCTGTGAATCCAGCGGCTGAATGGACAGGGTTCAAGTGTTGTGCTTCCGTACCCTCTCGTGGAATCCCTGTGCTATGCGGTGGGCGACCACGAGGTAGTGGTCCAGGAGCAAGGCGCGGTCGTCAGCAGACTTCTCGCCTGACGCCACAAGCACCGCTTCACAGCCTCTGGGCCGCTCCAGCTGTTCGACGAACATTGCATAAGTCCGTTCAGCAGGAGCGTTGCCACAGATGGAACGCTCGATGAAGTCGAGTTCGCTCTGGATGTCGCTCTCGCCGGCAGCGAGGACGGCTCGCACGGTTTCGGGGCGGTCGGCAGTCTGGGCCGCCTGGTCTGCATCACTGCCGAGCGGCTGATCGAACGTGAACAGGGCAGTCCTGTACATTCGTCTCCTCACGCGGCCTGACGTTCACCGTCCGGTCCGAGGTGAAACAGGTAGTTGAGGTAGTCTCCCCCCTGATGCCACCATGGGTTCTCGCAGAAACACGTGGATCCGATGCACGGGTCCGCCTCGGTTCCTGTGCCAAGGTATCGCATGACACCCAGGAGGACACGTCTGGGACCCGCCGGGAAGCAGTACACGGCGAACCATCCTGCCGGCAGACGGTTGTCGCCGTGCCACCACATGACCTGATGGACGTAGCCGTCGCGTATCCACAGGTCCGCCAGGCGCAGGGCCTTTGCCACAAATCCATCCCACAGCGTGGGATCGAAGCCGTGAATCGGGGTTCCGGCACGCAGGAACAGGCTCTCGCGGACGTTGTCCCAGTGAACCTGAACCAGGACGCGGACGTCGCGACGACCGCCAAGGTCCCGCGGGTCAAGCAGCAGGCTGGTCTCGGAGATCAGGACCGGGGCCTTCATGAGTGTGCCTCCTCGGACGGAGCGTTCATGAGATCGGCGCTGTCGGGACACAGGAGGTCCTGAAGAAGGACATAGAGTTCGAAGACGTTGTGATGGTACAGCAGACGCAAGTGCTCCAGTTCGACGGGCTCGAGTGCGGGGCGGAGAAGAGCCCACTCGTCAAACGCACGGTCGTCGGTCAGCGCCATGATCAGTGACTCGTATCGGACAGCAAACGCCGCATCGGTCAGGATGCGCTGAGCGACAAATCCAAGTTCCCGACTCAGGTCGTCCGGGGTTGCCTCGAGAAGTCGCTGGATGTTGGCAAGGTCAGACGCAGCAGTGCGGACGTCACCAGCAGTTGTGAGACGCCCAAAGTCGCTATGCCGAGGAAAGACGAACAGGATCGTCTGGTCCATGCTGCCTCCAATCGAAGGCGGTGCACGAAACGCTCTCTGCAAGCCACAACGGATTCTACCAGCGTGTGAATGATAACCTCTGACCTCTGTGCTGTTGCGCCGATGCTGAGTACCTCACCAACCCGAGCCTCATCACATCCCTGACTGCCTGGACAATGGTGCCTTCTGTCTCCACCGTACTTGCCACAGGAACCTTACACTTGTCTACCGTCAGGATAGGTCGGTGGCTGTTCTTGTCAAGACCGGGACGTGAGAGTCCCGGAAGTCCCATAAAAAGTAGTGTCAACGGCTTTCCTATCTCCATCCGGGACCCATGAGA
Organism: Coprothermobacter sp.; assembly: GCA_013824685.1. Taxonomy (NCBI): domain Bacteria; kingdom Pseudomonadati; phylum Coprothermobacterota; class Coprothermobacteria; order Coprothermobacterales; family Coprothermobacteraceae; genus Coprothermobacter; species Coprothermobacter sp. The sequence continues at coordinate 19,698 of PNOG01000007.1, forward strand.
CCGAGCCGTGTTCGTGGGAGCACTTCGGGTCAGGCGGTCAGACCTTGGTCGTGGAGGATGCCGCGGAAGGCGCGCAGGGCGTTGCTGTGTGCGTGCTCTTCCCACGACGGTTCGGACGGGCAATAGGCCTCACGCCAGAGTCTCCGAACCTCGTCTGCAATGGCTTCGCTGACAACATACTGCTGGCGCAGGCGATTGCTCGCCACGGCACACCACAGGCTGTCGATCTGAGCCAGGAGGGAATCGCCCAGGCATCCGAACTCGAAGCAGGTTGCATACATCGCGGTCGCCGGGGCCGTGACCTCGCGCGTTCGGTACATGTAGTCGATCATGTCGCCCTCGATGCGGTAGAATTCCTGCGAGGTGGCGATGACGACATTCGGGTAGTCGATGCGCTTCGCCCACTGCGTGGAGGGCACCGGATCCAGCCCAGAGTTGACGACGCTCATGCGGCCCCTGGGTCCATACCCCGTGTGCAGGTCAACGTGCACCAGATGGGGTACAGCTTTCAAACAGTCGTCGACCAGGTGCCGCATGACCTGCGTCTCCGGCTGCCAGTCGGTGCCGCCGTAATAGAGCCCTGCCGGCTCGTCGTACTGTCCTGCCAGCAGTGCCTGACGCAGCATGCCGGACTTGCCCATCAGGGCGAGGCGCATCAGCTGACTCGCGAGCAGCAGACGATTCCACCGGACGGAAGGCATGGGTCCTTTCGGCTGGAAGATGTGCCGGAGGCTCCGATAGCCGTCGCTGGAACGTGGGGCGGCGTCCCAGGACATGACGAAGTTGCGGTTCAAATCGACGTTTGCCGCGTTCGTGCGTTGCTCGTGCTTCATGCCCCACGGGTTGATGGCATGGACGAGACATAGTGACGTCGCCCCTGGGTCAAGCGTTGGGAGGACCTCCCTGATCGCCAGCTCCATGATCGCCGAACCGACGAACCCTTCGATGCCATGTTCGCCGGTTGTCACCAGCAGTATGTGCTGTGCCTGCTGCGTCGCCGGGGCGTGCAGGACGTCGATGCTCAGATCGCCCTCACCCGCGTGGAGCATGTGCGTCTCGATCCGGCTGGAGGGCCAGCGGACCGCAATGCGGCCGAGGCTGGAGCGGAACCGTTCGCGGGATGCCTCGTAGCTCTGCGGAATCAGTGATGTCATGGGGCTAGAAGGGGCCAAAGCGCAGTGAAACGGCGAGCAGCAGGAACGCAGCCGTGACGATCAGCGACACGAGTTGAAGCAGGATCGTCCAACGGAACCAGCGAGGATACGATACGCTGGTCAGTCCGAGTCCGATCAGCAAGACGGCGTTTGTCGGGTACATGAGGTTGCTGAAGCCGTCGCCAAAGCAAAACGCAGTGACGGCGATCTGCCGCGTGAGGCCGACGAGGTCTGCGAGCGGCGCCAGGAGGGGCATCATGAGGAACGCTTTGGCTGACGCGGAACCGATGAAGAAGTTCATCCCGAGGGTCACTGCGTAGATGAGCAGGCTGGCGACGGAAGGTGAGGTCTTCGCGATGCCCGCAGCCGCGCCGTGGAGAATCGTGTCCATGATCCCCGCTTCGGCGACGATGTGCTTGACGCTCATAGCCATCAGAATGAGCAGGATGCCGGGAGCCATGCCCGCCAGGCCGGAGACGAAGGTCCTGAACGTGTCGCGTGCTCCCAAGCCGGACATGAGCCCGGCGCCCAGGCCTGCTGCCACGAAGGCGAGGCCGATAATCGGCAGGGAATAGGTCTGGAGGGCGGGGACCAGCGGCCCCAGCAGGACGACGGCCAGCATGACGCCGAGGCACGAGATCGACCACGTGACAGCGCGGCGGGGCGTCACGGACGTGAGGCCGTCGGATGACTGCTGGTAGCGCGCGCGAGCCACCTGCTCCTCCGGCCAGGACAGGTTTGACGTGGCATCATGCTCGACGCGGCGCGCATGCAGGATGACGAATGACGCTACGAGGACATATATGACCGCGAAGACGATAATGCGAAACCATGCCCCCGAGAACAGGGGCAGTCCTGCAATGCCTTGTGCAACGCCAATGCTGAAGGGGTTGGCGATCGCCGCACTGAACCCGAAACCGGTGGCGAGCAGGCTCATGCCGAGCCCTGTGAGCGAATCCCAGCCCATGGACCATGCCAGGGCGACGACGATGGGGATCAGTGGTACCGTCTCCTCGAAGATGCCCAGCAGGGCGCCCATGGCCATAAAGAAGAGACAGACGACTGCAATCAAAACATATCGGCGGGAACGGAACTTCGTCACGATGCGTGTGATGATCATACGGATGACACCCGCATGGTCCAGGACGGCGAAACTTCCGCCGACGAGCAGGATGAACAGGATGATCGTGATGACCATGACGGCGTCGCTGCTGCCAAGGACCTCCACCGGGGCCGTGAACCACCTCCATACAGGGAGTGGGTGCGCCTGTGTCGGACTGAAGGAAGTTGGGTCGAGCACCTCACGCCCGTCTTGCACGATGCGCTGGTACTGACCGGCCGGGACAAGGCGCGTCAGAATCCCCGCGCCGATCATGAGGACGAGAAGGATGAGTGCCGCCGAGATGAACGCGCGCCTGCCGATGCGGGTTCCTGACTGTTGTTGTTCCATATTTCCTCCCCGTTTCATCATGGGACAGGCCCTCGCCGCAACGAGGGCCTGTCCTCATTCAATGCCGTTTCCAGTGCAACCGTAACGTCGCTTTGCTAGATGGCCGCGACGATTATTCCCGGCATTCCCAAGTGGAGTGAGTGGGTGATGCGCCCGTTGGCGTGGACGACCATGGCCCCTCCGAACGAACCTCCGTCGAAGTCCTTGTCTCCGATCGAGTTTGTCATGAGCGTGGTGACAGCCATCTTCTGGACGCGCTCGATGTAGATGTGGCGCTCCTCGGTCTCCCACCGTTTCTGGTCACACAGGCCGCTGTCGAAGCAGCGCGCGAAGGGCATGAGGAGATAGGTCGGATGCTGTTCACGCACCTGTTGCGCGACGGTGTCGTTGAACAGGTCGCCGCAGATGGCAAACGAAAAGCGACCAATCGGTGTATCGACTGCAGGGCATTCTGTTCCCTCACGATAGAGCTTGGAGTCACTCATCTGGTCGTGCCACTGAGGATCGATGCGACGGTACTTGAGGAGCATGTCTCCGCTCGGACCTACCAGGACGGCGGTGTCGTACAATGCCGCTCCGTCCCGCTCAAGGATGCCGAACGCGATGTGGATGCGGCTGGACTTGGCGAGGTCGGCGAAATGAGCCACCGCCGGTCCAGGTACCGGTTCTCCCAGCATCAGGTCGTGCCGGGGATCGTTGTTGAGGATCAGTCCTGTTGTCGCAGCTTCCGAGAACAGGACAAGGTGTGCCCCCGCCTTTGCCGATTGTGTCACAGCAAGGTCCATTCGCTCGATGTTCTTTGCTGAATCAGTCCCAACACGATGTACCACCAGCGATACGTTCATCCTTTCTCCTCCTTTTCAAGTCTGACTCCCGCCAGTCGCTGCGCAGTTTTGGAGCCCTCCAGGCACGCAGGACTGTCAAGTGCTCTGGCCTCATCATAGTTGAACGTCCTTCTTTTGCAACAGTGCCCGTGAGACACCAGAACGCTTGAAGCCCTATGGATCGAATTCGGGGCTTGGATTGACTTCTGCGTCATTGCCGTATCCCTGGCGCTCCCAGAAGCCTTTGAAGTCAGGATCGGTCGATAGCTCGATGCGTACGACCCACTTGCGCCGCTTGTATCCCCACTTGTCTTCCGCCGCCCAGTGGTGTGATCAATTGTGAACCCCTTGGGGTCAGACCCCAAGGGGTTCACAATTGATAGGGAGGGGATGAGGGAGCGCAGGACGGCGAGGTTGTGGGCGTAGGCGCCGTCGCCTCCGGGCGTCTCCAGAATGCCGGGGATCTTGTTGAATCGCGTGTCGGCAAGCAGGAGACGAAACGGTTCCAGGCCTACCTCACCCTGTCCGATTTCTGCGTGCCGGTCGATCTTCGAACCCAGCACACCCTTGGAATCGTTGAGATGAAACGCCCGGACATTGTTCAAGCCGAGGGCGCGGTCCAGGTCGTGAATGGTCGCGTTGTACCCTTCTCGAGAGCGGATGTCATAGCCTGCGCCGAAGATGTGGCACGTATCGATGCAGAAGCCCACGCGTGCGGGGAAGTGGCACAGGCTGCGTATGGCCGCGAGTTCCTCGAACGTGCCGCCCAGGACGGAACCGGCGCCCGTGGTGGCTTCGAGCAGCACCATGGTACGGTGTGCACGGGTATGCCGGAAGATGTAGTCAAGGCTCCTGGCTGCCACCCCGATCCCCTTTTCGGCTCCTTGGCCACGGTGAGCCCCAGGATGGACGACGAGATACGGGATGCCCAAGTGTTCCGTCCTCCCGATGTCGCTAACCATGCAGTCCCTGGACTTGGCCAGAAGGTCGGGGTCGCGGGCGGCAAGGTTGACGAGGTAGGTGGCATGGACCGTTCCGGGGACCAGGTGATTCAGTTTCATTCCGCGCTTGAACCCGGCGATTTCGTCCCGTGACAGGGGTGGTGCCTGCCACTGAAGCTGGCTCTTGGTGAAGATCTGAAGCGTCTCGCAGGTGGCCTCGAGGGCATTCTGAGGGGCGTTTGCCACTCCCCCCGCGATGGACACGTGTGCCCCGAGGATCATCGGCCCGATTCTCCATTCATCTCGCGGACGAGGAAGAACGTCTGACCGCCATACCGCTCGACCCTGAAGCGTGGATCGGCACGCAGAGCGTCGAGGACCGGCAATGGGTCGATGCCGGAGTTGACGAGCAGCTCGATTGCCTGGTCCTCGCGCATGGGATGTCTCTTGCAGACCCCGGCGAGCGTCTCCAGCGGGTCCGTACCGGCGGCGATAGTGAAGGCGCCGAAGTCGAAGCCCGACGGCTGTGCCCCTCCCAGCGCTTTCTCGGCAAGCACCAGTGCTTCGGGCGTGATGGGACGGGCGAAGTCTTCGGCAGGAGGACGGATGGGCGTGTCGACGAAGACGCGGTCCGGTCCGACGGACTGCAGGACCCATCGTGTCTGGTCCAGAGTCTCCGGAGAGTCGTTGATGCCCTCGAGCAGCATCATGTCCACCCAGAGCTGGCCCCTCCTCCGCATGTGGGCAAAGTCCAGCAATCCCTGTTTCATGGCCTCAAACGCGATGCCCGGACATGGTCGGTCGATGCGGCGGAAGAGTTCCTCCGTAGGGGCGTTGAACGAGGTGAGGACGATATCTGCTTCGGCCAGCGCTTCGCGCACAGCAGGTTCGGACAACAGCGCGCCGTTGGTGATGACCGCGATGGGGATGCTGCTGAGCCTCCGCGCTCCCCGGATCAGGTCCCCCAGGCGAAGGTAGAGGGTCGGCTCGCCGTTGCCCACGATCGAGATGTGATCGGGCGGCGGCGACACGTGTCTGAGTGCATCGTCCAGTTCGGCGAGGATGTCCTCCAGCTTGAAGTACTCCTCGCGCTCGTTCGTCAGGTGGTCTGTTCGCCCGAGCATGCAGTAGATGCAGCTGAAGTTGCACGTCTTGTCGGGGATGGGGCTGATGCCGAGGCTCCGGCCCAGACGCCTGGATGGAATGGGGCCGTAGATGTAACGGTAGGTCATGGGACGGATCTCCTTTCGGGCATGGTCCGCACGCTCACGACGTGTTGGGTTGCGGACGATGCGTCCGCCGAGGGACAGCGCCGTTCCAGTGGACAGGCGAGACACACTGGGCGCGCCCGGCAGTGTTCCTTAGCCAGACGGACCAACAGGGCGTGAAACTCATTGAACAGGTGCACGTCTTCGGGTAGTCCCGCGATGAAGTACTGTTGTGCGCTCTCGTAGGTGGCGTTTTCGGGCAGGAGGCGCAGTCTGGATCCGATGCGTCGCGTGTAAGCATCAACGACAAAGACCGGCTTACCGATCGCGTAGAGCAAGATGCTGTCTGCGGTCTGCCGGCCCACTCCACGCAGAGCCAGCATCTCGCAGCGCAGAGCGTCGGCATCTTCGGACGCCAGACGGGACAGGTCCCCTGAGGTACGCTGGGCGACCCACTGGGCGAGGATCCGGAGATACCGCGCCTTGACCCGGTAGGTACCGGCGGGCTGGATAGCCTGTTCGAGGTCCGACGCAGAGAGAGCAAGTAGACCAGTAGCTGTCATGGCATTCGCGGCTTTGAGCGAGGTGATCGCTTTCTCGACGTTCGACCACGCCGTGTTCTGGGTAAGCACTGCGCCGACGGCAACCTCGAACGGCGTGTCGCCGGGCCACCAGTGCTGTGGTCCCCAGGCGGCCGCCAGCCGCGTGTATGCGTCGAGAAGAGTCGAATCTGCTTGGGTTCTCATAGGTTCACTCAGACAGCGTACCCCGCAAAGGCTCCTGCACAAGTGGACAATGTGTGGTATCCGCCTGGGGTTCGAAAGGGGCACAGTGGTTGACAACGGGCTGATTGCCCAATATCCTGTGCTGTTATGACTAGTACGGAAACCAAAAGAACGAACAAGCTCAGACACCTTGGCCCTGCGCTATCGCCGTATTGGCCGCAGTATGTCGGCGGCATCATCATTCTTGGCACGGTCGACGTCATACAGACGGTCATCCCGGGGATAACGGCACGCGTCATCGACGAACTGGCGGTGTTCAGGGCGGGCCCTCGTGAGCTGGGCGCTGCGCTGCTCCAGATAGGTCTCCTGGTCGTTGCGATGACCATCGGGCGGTATCTCTGGAGGTATCTGCTGTGGGGTTCGGCCCGGCGGGTTGAAGAGCAGATGCGCCGCAACCTCTTTGCCAAGTTCATGGCGCTTTCAGCCGAGTTCCACGACCGGCACAAGACGGGAGACCTGATGGCGCTCGTGACCAACGACCTCGAGGCCGTGCGGGAGGCGCTGGGCGACGGCCTGCTCATGATTTCGGACTTCATCATCATGACGACCTTCACACTGATCGCCATGTTCCGCTTCAACCGCTCACTGACCCTGATGACGCTGGTGCCTCTCGTGCTCATCGCGCTCGTCGTGACGCGCTCGGGCCCCATCGTATTCCGGCTGTTCAAGCGCGTGCAGGACGCGTTCTCCGCCCTGAGCGATTATGTGCAGGAGGCCATGACCGGCATCCGGGTCATCAAGGTCTTCACCCGAGAGGACGCTGCGACGCGCGGCCTGCGGGAACGAGCCATGGACATCGAACGTCGCAATGTCAGACTCGTGACGGTCTGGGGACTGACATTCCCCCTCATCGACTTCCTCGGTTCCATTGCCACACTGATCCTCCTGTGGGCAGGCGGCCTGCTTGTCACAAGGGGACAGTTCAGTATCGGAGGGCTGGTGGCGTTCAACACGTACATCGGCATGCTCGCCTGGCCGATGCTTGCGCTGGGCTGGGCCATCAACCTGTTCCAGAGGGGGCAGGCCTCCCTTGCCCGCATCAACGAGATCCTCGACATGCAGCCGACCATCCTCGAGCGGCCTGACGCCCTCACGCTCGGCGACATGCATGGGGAGATCGAGTTTGACCACGTGACGTTCGAACGAGAGGGAAAACGCATCCTCGACGACGTCAGCTTCCACGTTACGCCCGGGCAGAAAGTCGGTATCATCGGCCCCATCGGGTCAGGCAAGACGACGGTCGTTTCACTGCTGACGCGTGCCTATGACACGACGTCGGGACGGGTCCTGATCGACGGCCATGACGTCCGCGACTACCGCGTCAAGGACCTGCGGCGGGCAATCGGCGTTGTGACCCAGGACGTGTTCCTGTTCTCGGACTCGCTCGAGGAAAACATCAACGTGACCGACCTCCCGGTTGGTGCCGAAGAGGTCCAGGAGGCGACCAGGCTGTCCGGTATCTACAAGAACATCATGGAGTTTCAGGACGAGTTCAGTACCGTGGTCGGCGAGCGCGGTGTCACACTGTCCGGTGGTGAGAAGCAGCGTGTCACCATCGCGCGCGCCATTCTCAAGAAGCCGCGCATCCTGGTCCTGGACGATGCCCTGTCGGCCGTGGACGCCGACACCGAGAAGCATATCCTCGACAACATCGCAAACTTCGAGACAACACCGACGACCGTCGTCATCAGCAACCGCATCTCTGCGCTGCGGCATATGGACAAAGTGCTGGTGCTCCACGACGGACACGTCGAGGAGGAGGGGACGCACAGCGATCTCCTGCGGGCGAAGGGCATGTACTGGCATATCTTCAGGAAACAGCTGGTGGAGCGCAAGGTGGAGAAGGAATGAGCGAACCGATCACACAGGAAGAAGTCAAAGAGCGTTCATTCGACATGACGCTGATGCGCCGCCTGCTGCACTTTGCGAGGCCACAGGCCTGGCTGCTGCTGCTGGCATTGGTGCTGGTCTGCGTCCTGAACGCAGGCGATATCCTGAAACCTCTGATCGTCCGCAGCGCCATCGACCAGTACGTCGATCCCACCTCGTCGAGATTCGTCCGGCTGGAGTCTGCTGAGGACGCGAAGCTGGTGGACAGTCTGGTTCCCGCGACCGCACGGTTCGCGCTGGATGGCCGCTCTTACTATGACAAGACCGAGCTTGCTCATGCGGGACGTATCCTGGGCCGCTCCCTCGCCGGGACCCAGGTCTCGTTCTACGTCATCACCCCGGACAAGGCTGCACAGCTTGGACCCGAGGCGCTGGCCGCGTACACCAGCCAGACGGCGCCCGTGCTCTTCGCAGCGCCAGTGCCCGCCTTTGCGGAAGGATCCTTCCTGATGAACGTGGAGGACCTCCAGCGTCTGCCCGCCACAGAGCGTGAGTGGCTCCGCTCGGCGGACAAGGCCGGCATAGTACGCCTGTCCCTCATCTTCCTCGTGGTCGTCGCGATCATGCTGGTCGTCGCGTATGGCAACAGGCTCCTGCTGGAGGTCGTGGGTCAGCGAGTGGTGTACGACATCCGCGTCCAGCTCTTCCAGCACATCGAGCGTCTTCCCTTCAGCTACTTCGACAAGGCCCCGTCTGGTCGTCTCACGACGCGGGTCACCAATGACATCGCTGCGCTGGCCGACATGTACGTCAACTCGCTGGTCAATCTGGCCAAGGATTCGCTGCTGCTGGTGGGCGTCCTCGTCACGATGTTCACGCTGAACGCATTCCTGACGTGGATCCTGGTGGGCGTGCTGGCAGCCGTCATCGTCATCACCGCCACGCTTCGCATCCCCATGCGCGATACCCACCGCATGGCGCGGACACGCCTTGCCCGCATCAACGCATTCATCGCCGAGCGCCTGCAGGGTGTACGTATCGTCCAGCTGTTTGCGATCGAGGAGAAGGAGAAGGACAAGTTCGACGTCATCAACCGTGACTTCACGCGTATCCGACTGCGCCTGGTCCATCTCAACGGCATCTTCCGGCCGCTGGTGGGCGCTCTCTCGACGTTCGCCATTGCCCTCCTCCTGTACTTCGGGGGAGACCGCATCCTCGGTGGCACCCTGTCCTTCGGAACGCTCATCACGTTCACCTTCTATGCGGCGATCTTCTTCCGCCCCGTGCAGGAGCTTGCAGAGCAGTTTGACACCATCCAGTCGGCAATGGCCTCCGCCGAGAAGATCTTCCGTGTCATGGATGAGCCGGAGGAAGACTATACTCCCGAGTCATTTGACGGCCGTCTTCCCTCTTCATTCGAGATCGAGTTCCGGGACGTTCACCTGAGCTACAACCAGGGTGAGGAGATTCTCAAAGGGATCACCTTCAAGGTCGAACAGGGCGGGTCTGTCGCACTGGTCGGCTCGACGGGTGCCGGGAAGACGTCCATCACGGGGCTGGTCCCGCGGTTCTACGACGTCGACAGCGGACATGTGCTGCTCGGGGGCGTGGACGTTGCGACCCTGCCCGCTGAATTCCTGAGGCACAGCGTCGCGTTTGTCATGCAGGACGTGTTTATCTTCAGCGGCAGTGTCCTGGACAACATCGCCCTGTTTGAAGAGCATCCCGACGAGCAGCGCGCGAACGAGATCGTCGACTACCTGGGCATGGGGTTTGTGAAGAACCTGGAGGGAGGTCTGCACTACCATCTGTACGAGCGTGGAAACAACCTCTCCTCGGGCCAGCGGCAGCTCATCTCGTTTGCCCGGGCGCTGTACTTTGATCCCAACGTGCTCATCCTTGATGAGGCCACCTCCAACATCGATACCGAGTCCGAGGCCGTGATCCAAGCGGCCATACGCAAGATCCTCAAGGGTCGTACCAGCATTATCGTCGCACACCGCCTGTCGACCATTCGCACGGTCGATCGCATCCTCGTGGTGCAGAAAGGGCGTATCAGCGAATCCGGAACACATAAGGAACTGCTCGCACAGGGCGGCATCTACCAGAGCCTCTACGAACTCCAGTCTCTGAGCGAAGAGAAGATCTGACAGCGTCGTCCCGGAACGGTTGACAATGCGCGCCATGGCGCTATACATGCACGGGACGGTGTCTTGTTCCGCCGGCCGGAGGGGTGCGCTGTGGAACTCAAAGGACTTGTTCTACATCAGCGGTACAGGATCTACGAGCAAGCAGGGACGTCCGGCATGGCCATGGTCTGTCTGGCCAGCGAAATTGCGACGTCCGCCGTCGTGACAGCTCTCGTCCTCGAACCGCCCATCACGCGAGATGCCGGCATCGTGCGGCGCTTCCTCAGGTCCGCGGAAATGGGCTGTCGTTCCGGACACCCGTATGTCGCGCCCATCGAAGACTATGGCGAGGAACAGGACATCTGCTACATGGTGACACGGTTTGGCCAGCAGGGGGCCACGCTTGCCGAGCTGGAACGCAAGCATGGGGCATTACCCATGGTTCAGTCTGCGTGGATCTGCTCATGCGTCGCCTCTGCACTCGAAGGGGCCGTCGCGTACGGCGGTATACCATTCCACGGTGCGCTGCGTCCCGCAGGCGTCATCGTCACGCCATCCGGCGATGCCCAGGTTACAGGCTTCGGTACCGCGCCCGCGTCGGGAGCTCTCGATCCCGTCCTTGGAGAGAGGGCTGTAGCGTATGCGGCTCCGGAACAGACTGAGGGCCGTGCCGTCGATGTTCGAACCGACTTGTACACGCTGGGGACGATGCTGTACGAGATGCTGACAGGGCGCGTGCCCTCCACAGCAGAGGTTCGTTCGTTTCTGTCGTTCGAGGGTTCCGCTCACATGGAGCAGTTCCTGAGGAACATCCCGAAGCAGCTGCACCCTGTGCTGTCGGGCTTGCTGCAGTGGGACCCCGACGAGCGGTTCGCATCTCCCGGCGACGTGATCGACGCGCTGGCAGAAGCAGGGTTCCCGGCACCGCAGCGACCCCTGATGGAACCGACAGGACCCGGAGGGGAAAACGGTCCAGAGCTGGACTCCGATACGAGTCTTCATCCAGAACTGCTTGCTGTACCCACGGTCGGGGTGGGCGAGCTGTATATCCAGGAGAAGACCGGCGAGCGTCCCTCCACCGACGACGTGGTGCCACTGGCGGGAGTCTCCGGGACTACGGACGTTCCTCGTCCCGCAGAGGGATTCTCCTGGGAGACCGCTGCCCCGCCGTCCGGCGAGCCTCTTGTTTCGCGTTCCGTTCCTCTGCCACCGCAACGACGGCGCCGGGTTGTACCGATCATCGTGGCCGCGCTGGTCGTGGCCGCCCTGGCGTATGTCGCGATTGCCAAACCCTTCAACAATGGTTCCTTGCCCCCCGACGGGACGGCTGTCAAACCACCCCCCGGCCAGACCGTCACGACGGGCGCGCTTGCCGTTACGTCGACGCCACCCGGAGCATCCATCATCCTCGACGGCACTGATCGCAAGATGACCACTCCCGCCACACTGACAGGTGTTGCGGTGGGCAGCCATACCGTCCTTCTGCGCCTGACCGGCTATGCGGACGGTCGAGAGAACGCGAGTGTTACCGCGGGAACAACGTCGGCGCTTCAGGTTGCTCTCACGAAGGAGCTCGATGCGACAACGCCGCCAGTCGAACCCGGGACGCCGCCGGTGACTCCCCCAACGCAGGTCGAGACGACCCTGCGTGTCACGTCCACGCCAGGCTCAGCTGCCATCGTCCTCGACGAAAAGGAGACTGGCAGACTGACGCCCGCAACGATCGTGGTCGCACCGGGCAGTCATACGGTCTCGCTGAAGCTCGCTGGATACGCCGTCGCTACCCGGACCGTCAGTGTCGCCAAGGGGGGACAGGCGTCGCTTGCCGTTCCGCTGACGCTAACACCCCCTGTCGCGCAGGGCTCGCTCCGCATCACGTCGACGCCTGCAGGAGCTGTTGTCACGATCGACGGGAAACTCGTGACCGGAAAGACCCCGCTGACCGTCGACGTCGCGCTGGGGCATCACACGATTCTGGTTGCTCTGCGCGGGTACGAGACGTATGCGCGTTCCGGGGTCGAGGTCGTGAAGGGAATCCAGACGACCATCGCAGTGCAGCTGGTAGCGATTCCCGTCGACCTGAGCTACACGAACAGTGCGGGCGGATTCGGCTTCAAGTATCCCAACACGTGGCAGATCGTCCAGAGCCAGGGTTCGACCGAACCTCTGGCATCAGCCGAAGTGCGTTCTCCGGCCGGCCCCTTTGTCCGGGTTGAGGTGGCCCCGCTCAAGGGCAGTACCGTCCAGACGTATCTGACGGAGCTCAGAGCAGAACTGGAGAAGCTTCCGGGTCTCACCATCAGCGGAACGGGAACGAGAACGGTTGGCGGTATCGTCTATCAGCACGTTGTCACCCTGCGTGCGGGGAGCCAGACAGAATACTGCCTCCTGCAGTCCGGCGGCAGTGTCTACCAGCTGCAGTGCACGGCGGAGGTGGGGCTGCTGCTGAACGCTGCTGCCCCCGGATTCCAGACCATCCTGGGATCGTTCTTCACGGCGCCTTGACGTTTCGCCCGGGCAGAACCAGATGCCCTGGCCGTCCGGCGCACAAACGTCGGGCAGGAGGGGCTTTTATTGCATTGTGCACCATCGTCACGTATAATTTGTAGATTTCTACTTCTGGAGGTACACATGGACAGGACACAGGCGAAGCTGCTGCGGGCGCTGATGAAACAGCCTCTCAGTTTCTGGCAACTGGTGGGCAAGCAGGACGACGCCATCCGTGGCTACATCGACGCACTCAAGACGCTCAAGATCAAAGGATATGTCGAAGCGAAGGGCGACCTCATCGCCGTGACGAAGGACGGCAAGGAGTACGCTCGCACGAACGGCGTCGAGAAGGAAGAGTCCATGATGTGCCCGACCTGCAGCGCGACGGGCGTCAAGCCGCGTGGCTGGCTCAAGGAGATCATGCCGGAGTTTGAGGCACTGGCGAAGGGACGTCCCGAGGTCACCGCTGAGTTCGACCAGGGCGTGGTCCCCCTTGCGAAGAACCTCGACCGCATCGCCTACATCTACGAGCGCGGCGACCTTGAGAACAAGAGCATCTTCATCCTCGGCGACGACGATCTCCTCAGCATCGGCCTTGCCCTGACCGGCAAGTGCAAGCGGATCACCGTCGTAGAGATCGACAGACGCGTCAACAAGTTCATCCGCAAGGTTATCAAGGAGAAGGGCTGGACCAATGTCGAGGTCTATGACTATGATGCCCGCGATCCCGTCCCCGAGCAGCTGAGGGGCAAGTTTGACGTCTTCATCACCGACCCGGTCGAGACAGTCGAGGGCATGAAACTCTTCTACTCGCGCTGCTGTGAAGCTCTCAGAGGCAAGGGCTGCTCAGGCTACTTCGGCATCTCGCACTTCGAGTCCGGCTTGGCCAAGTGGATGGGTGTCGAGAAGGACCTCCTCCGCATGAACCTGGTCATCACGGACATCCTCCGTGACTTCAACAACTATCTTCTGACCGGCGAGCGCATCGTCGAGAAAGGCTTCCGTATCGTCACCGAGTCCCCCTTTACCCTCAAGGCGCCCGACTTCGCCTGGTATCACTCGACCTTCTTCCGTGTCGAGGCCGTCAAGAAGCCGCGTCCTCTCATCACTGAGCGCGTGGAATGGGCGCGCGAGCTCTACTTCGACGAGGACACGTTCGTAGCCCTGCCCTGACGGCAGACTGATCAGGCGTGACTCGCAAGAAGGGCGAGGTCACCGAGATCACTGCTGGAGGCATTGTCTTCAACGGTGACAAGGTGCTCGTTCTCAAGAACCTGAAGGGAGTATGGGTCTTCCCGAAGGGACATGTCGAACTCGGAGAAAGCCACGAGCAGGCAGCCCTCCGCGAGGTCCTCGAGGAGTCCGGACTGCACGCCCTCATCAAGGGAAAGGCGGGCATGTCGTCATTTCATTTCTACTCCTACATGGACAAGGCAGTCCACCGGAAGATCGTGTACTGGTTTGAGATGGAGACCACGGATGCACAGGTGACCGTCAACCGCGAGCTCAGGATGGGTGCGTTTTTCGAGGCGGCGGAAGCGGTGCGCATGCTCAGCTTCCCCAATGATGTCGCGAACCTGAAGACGATTCTCGAACGACGCGCAAACGATGTATGCGACAGTAGCGAGTGTTAGCGTCGTCGGCCTCACGGCCTATCCCGTGCAGGTCGAGATCGACATCGCCGACGGCCTGCCTGTGTTCACCATCGTGGGCCTCCCGGACGCGACGGTCCAGGAAGCGCGCGAGCGCGTCAAGAGCGCCGTCCGGAATGCCGGCTTCCACTTTCCTGTTCACCGCATCACGGTGAACCTCGCTCCGGCCGATCTTCGCAAGGAAGGAGCGTTCTTCGACCTCCCCGTGGCCATCGGCATCCTCAAGGCGTCGGGCCAGCTCGACGCCTTGCTCGACGGCTACGTCTTCCTCGGTGAGCTCTCGCTCGAAGGGACGTTGCGGCCCGTCCATGGAGTCCTGCCCGCTGTCGCCGGTCTCGCTGCTGCAGACGGGACGCACACCTATGTCGTGCCACACCAGAACGTGGGTGAGCTTGCCCTCCTCGAGGGAACCCGCCTTCTGCCCTCTGTCGGCCTCAGCGAAGTCGTACAGGCACTCGTCGAGGGGCCGGTCATCCAGATTGTCCCAGCCTATGAGCCGCCTGCGGGAGCAGTTGATTCACCGCTGGACTTCGCAGACGTCAAGGGCCAGGCGACGGCGAAGAGGGCGATGGAGATTGCGGCGGCCGGAGGGCACAACATCCTGCTCAGCGGCTCGCCCGGGTCGGGCAAGACGATGCTTGCGGAACGTCTTCCGGGGATCATGCCACCGATGATGCGCGAGGAGGTTCTGGAGGTCACGACTGTCTACAGCGCTGCCGGCCTGCTGATGGACGGACAGTCCATGGTAGAACAGCGCCCGTTCCGGCACCCTCACCACACGGCATCCAGCATTGCCGTCATCGGCGGAGGAGCCACGGCGCGCCCGGGCGAGATCTCGCTCGCGGACCGGGGTGTCCTGTTCATGGACGAGCTGCCCGAGTTCCACAGGGATGTCCTGGAGGTCCTGCGTCAGCCCCTCGAGAGCGGTACCGTCACCATTTCGCGCGTGCGTCAGACCCTGACGTATCCTGCCCATTTTCTGCTCGTGGCCGCGATGAACCCG